>NZ_DICD01000006.1:0-69126 GCF_002415245.1 Pantoea sp. UBA5035
TAACACGCACGCCAGCAGCGGAGCGGCTGAAACTCCCTGCCGCCTGGCGGGCGGAACCCGCTCAGTCCCGCCTGCACAGCAGGCCAACTCGCTGGCGGGCGAAACCCGCTCAGAGCCTGTTCGCGTAGCAGACTTAAGCCGCCTGGCGGGCAGAACCCGCTCAGCGCCCGCCTGCGCACCAGGCAAAAAAAACGGGGCCGAAGCCCCGTTGATCTTATTTAGCTCGCCAGCGACAGGCTAGGCTTCTGGCTGTGCGTCGCCAGCCACTCCGCCACGCGCGCCTGCTGCGCTTCGTTCAGCCACATCCCTTGCTTGGTGCGGCGCCAGATCGCGTCATCCAGCTCGCGCACCCACTCGTTCTGCACCAGATAGCGCAGCTCGGCTTCATAAAAGTCGTGACCGAAGTTTTCGCCCAGATCCTCAAGGCGCGTCGCGCCGTCGAGCAGCGTCTCGGTGCTGCTGCCGTAGGTGCGGGCGAAGTGACGCGCCATACCTTCGGTGATAAACGGATAACGACGACGCAGGCTGGCGGCGTAATCTTCACGCGTACCGGCGATATCGCCGCCCGGCAGCACGCAGTTTTTCGTCCATGCCGGACCAGCATTGGGGAAATACTTCGTCAGCTTCTCCAGCGCATGCTCCGCCAGCTTACGGTAGGTGGTCAGCTTGCCGCCAAACACCGACAGCAGCGGCGCCTGGCCGTTGTCGTCGCGCACGTCCAGCGTATAGTCGCGGGTAATCGCCTGCGGCGAATCGGACTCGTCGTCGCATAGTGGACGCACGCCAGAGTAGCTCCAGACCACATCGTCACGCACCAGCGGCTTTTTAAATTGGCTGTTGTAAATTTTAAGCAGGTAGTCGATTTCGCTGTCGTCGATTTTGACGTTCTTCGGATCGCCTTTGTACTCGACGTCGGTGGTGCCGATAATCGAGAAGTCATCCATCCAGGGAATAACGAACACGATACGGTTGTCTTCGTTCTGCAGGATGTAGGACTGCTTCTCGTTATGCACGCGCGGCACCACGATATGGCTGCCTTTAATCAGGCGGATGCCGTACGGGGATTTCAGCTTCAGGCCGTCGTCAAACAGCTGTTTTACCCACGGACCTGCCGCGTTCACCAGCGCTTTGGCGCGCCAGGTATAAGTTTTGCCGCTGTCGACATCTTCCGCTTCCACCATCCACAGGCCGCTTTCGCGCCAGGCGCGCGTCACGCGGGTGCGGGTGCGGACGTCGCCGCCGCGCTTCACTACTTCCTGCGCGTTCAGTACCACCAGACGGGCATCGTCTACCCAGCAGTCGGAATATTCGAATCCGCGCGTGATTTCCGGCTTGAGGGCCGAATCCGCGCCAAAACGCAGGCTCTTACTGCCCGGCAGGCTGGTGCGCTTGCCCAGGTGATCGTATAAAAACAGGCCAGCGCGAATCATCCATGCCGGGCGCAGATGCGGACGGTGCGGCAGGCGGAAGCGCATCGGGAAAGCGATATGCGGCGCCATCTTCAGCAGCACCTCGCGCTCGGCCAGCGCTTCGCTGACCAGACGGAATTCATAGTGTTCGAGGTAGCGCAGGCCGCCGTGAATCAGCTTTGAACTGGCGGAAGAGGTCGCGCAAGCCAGGTCCCGCGCCTCCAGCATCAGCACTGACAGGCCGCGTCCTGCAGCGTCTGCTGCAATGCCGGCACCGTTGATGCCGCCGCCGATCACGATCAGGTCTTTGGTTTCCACGTCATCTCCTCCGATGTTCGGAATAGTTCATTAATGTTCGTTTTCGAGCATAATCATAATCGCAAACCAACATTGATGCCAGTGTTTAACGCGGTAAAAACATTTTTGCGTGATATAGCTAACATTCTTGTTGAGAAATAAATACAAACCCGGACGCTTTGTCAGGTTATTGGGGCTGCTTATCGGGTTACACTAGGCGGTAATTGTGTCGTCTTAACGAGAGAATCATGGAAACCTTCGAATGCATTAACGTTCAGCAGGCCAGCGAGCATCTGGCGCAAGGCGCGCAGCTGGTCGATATTCGCGATCCGCAGAGCTTCGCGCTCGGCCATGCGGAAAACGCGCTGCACCTCAGCAACGGCAACCTTAACGCCTTTCTGGCCAGCGCCAGCCGCGAGCTGCCGGTGCTGGTGATGTGCTACCACGGCAACAGCAGCAAAGGCGCCGCGCAATATCTGCTGAGCCAGGGCTTTAGCGCCGCCTACAGTATCGACGGCGGCTTCGACGCCTGGCGCGCCGCGTTTCCGACCCAGGTTGTCGCCGGCGGCGAGTGAGCCGCGCCCGATGAACAAGGAGAGTGATTAATGGTGCGCATTACCCAGTTTAATAACCCGCGCATGGCGCAGGCGTTCGTCGACTATATGGCGACGCGCGGCGTCGCGCTGCGCATCGAACAGGATGGTCATTACGTTATTCTGCTCGATGACGAGAGCCGACTTGAAATGGTCGAAAACGAACTTCAGCAGTTCGTGCGCCAGCCGGACCATCCTCGCTATCAGGCCGCAAGCTGGCATACCGGCGACACCAAAAGCGGCCTGCGCTACGAGCGCAGCAACCTGTGGGGCAATATTCGCGATCGCGCCGGTCCGCTCACCATGACCGTGCTTTTTGCCTGTATCGCGGTGTTTATCCTGATGCAGATTTTTGGCGATCAGACGGTGCTGCTGTGGCTAAGCTGGCCGGACGGCCCAGGCCAGTATCTCCAGGTATGGCGCTGGTTCAGCCATGCGCTGCTGCACTTTTCGCTGCTGCATATCCTGTTTAACCTGATGTGGTGGTGGTATCTCGGCGGCGCGGTGGAGAAGCGTCTCGGCAGCGGCAAGCTGTTTGTGATTATGCTGATCTCGGCGCTGCTCAGCGGCTTCGTACAGGCGAAATTTAGCGGCATCTGGTTCGGCGGTATGTCGGGCGTGGTCTATGCGCTGATGGGCTACTGCTGGCTGCGCGGCGAGCGCGACCCTGAGAGCGGCGTCTATCTGGAACGCGGACTGATTGGTTTTGCTATCGTGTGGCTGGTAATCGGCTGGTATGGCGCGTTCGGGCTCGCTATCGCCAACGGCGCTCACGTCGCCGGTCTGCTGGTCGGGCTGGCGATGGCGTTTGTCGATACCCGTGCAGTGCGGCGCCGTTAGCGCCGGATAAGAAAAGAAAACAGGAGAGTAATGTGAAGCAGACGCAACGTCATGACGCCATTATCGATCTGGTCCGGCGTCAGGGATATGTCAGTACCGAAGAGCTGGTAGAACATTTTGAGGTAAGCCCGCAAACCATCCGCCGCGATCTCAACGACCTCGCCGATCAGAATAAAATTCAGCGTCATCACGGCGGCGCGGCGCTGCCTTCCAGCTCTGAAAATACCGCCTGGCAGGAACGTAAGATGATGTGGTCGGCGGAGAAAGCGCGCATCGCCGAACGCGTCGCCAGCGAAATTCCAGACGGCGCGACCTTATTTATCGATATCGGCACCACGCCAGAAGCGGTGGCCTATGCGCTGCTGAATCATAAAAATCTGCGCGTGGTGACCAACAATATCAACGTGGCGACGCTGCTGATGTGCAAGCCCGATTTTCGGCTGATTATTGCAGGCGGCGAGGTGCGCACGCGCGACGGCGGCATTATGGGCGAAGCGACGCTCGACTTTATCTCTCAGTTCCGCCTCGATTACGGCATTCTCGGCATTAGCGGCATCGATATGGACGGGTCGCTGCTGGAGTTCGACTACCACGAGGTGCGCACCAAGCGCGCCATTATCGAAAACTCACGCTGCGTGATGCTGGTGGTCGACCATTCGAAATTCGGCCGCAACGCGATGGTGAATCTCGGCAATATGGGGCTGATCGACCAGCTTTATACCGACAAGCAGCCGCCCGCCAGCATTATGAAGGTGATCGAGCAGCATGAGGTGCAACTCGAACTCTGCTGATTAAGCAGCTTTAGTCCCTGAGCTGTCGCGAGCGTTATCGCCTTAACCTGGGCTGTATCGCTCGCCTCTTTCCTTGCCAGCCAGCCTTTTTCTTTGTTTCCTGTCGATTTTTTCCCCACTGCCGTCTTTACTTAATGCTCAGTTTGCCTGTGCGCAGACGTTCATCACACCGCAACTCAACGGCTTTGGATCAAGACGCTAAGGGGACAGCATGAAAGAGAGCGCACTGGATCGCGCGGCAGTCGCCGCCGGAATCTCCCTGACCTATACCAACGCCAAAGGCGAACCGGAAGCGATCGGCGACGAAACCAAAACGGCGCTGCTCGCGGTAATGGGCGATGCTCAAAAAGAGAAGGGCGCGCCGCTGCCGCCGGTGCAGGTTTTTAGCGGCGGCGCGGCGCGCCAGCTTAATCCGGAAGGGCGCGGCCGCTATCAGTGGCGGCTGCACAGCGAAAAGGGCCGCGAGTTTAGCGGCGAACTGGAGGCAGGCCAGCCTTTTATGCTGCCTTCGCCGCTCGGACATGGCTATCACCAGCTGACGCTGAGCAAGGGCAAGAAAGAGTGGCAGACGCGCATTATCCTGACGCCGCGCCGCTGCTGGCTGCCGGCACCGCTGCGCAATGGCGAGAAGCGCTGGGGGGCGCTGGTGCAGCTCTATACCGTGCGCTCCGCCGATAACTGGGGCATCGGCGATTTCGGCGATCTGCAGCAGCTTCTGGAGCAGGTGTCGCAGCAGGGCGGCGACTTTGTCGGGCTTAATCCGCTGCACGCGCTCTACCCCGCGACGCCCGATTTTGCCAGCCCTTACAGCCCCTCGTCGCGCCGTTGGCTGAACATTATCTATATCAGCGTGGCGCAGCTGGAGGATTTCCAGCAGAGCGCGGCGGCGCAAAAGTGGTGGAAAGCGGCGAAAACCCAGCGCGCGCTGGCAAAAGCGCGCGAGAGCGAATTTGTCGATTACGCCACGGTGATGGCGCTGAAGCTTGCCGCGCTGCGTCACGCCTGGGCGCAGTTCAGCCTGCGCGCGGAAGATGACGCGCAGCGGCAGGCGTTCGCCGCGTTTGTAAGCGACGGCGGTGACAGCCTGCGCTATCAGGCGGCCTACGATGGCCTGCAGGCGGAGCGCCGCGCCGAAGATGCGGACGCCTGGGGTTGGCCGGCCTGGCCGGAAAGCTGGCGCAACAGCCAGTCGCCTGAGGTACAGCGCTGGTGCGAAACCCACGAAGAGGAGATCGCCTTCTGGCAGTGGCTGCAGTGGCTGGCGCAAAACCAGTTCGCCGAGTGCTGGGCGCGCAGCCAGGCGCTGAAGATGACGGTGGGGCTCTATCGCGATCTGGCGGTAGGCGTGGCGGAGGGCAGCGCGGAGACCTGGCACGATCCTGAGCTCTATCGGCTGGAAGCGTCGGTCGGCGCGCCGCCGGATCGCCTCGGACCGCTGGGACAGAACTGGGGCCTGCCGCCGATGGATCCGCACGTGATGCGCGCGCGTGGCTATCAGCCTTTTATCGACATGCTGCGCGCCAATATGCGTGACTGCGGCGCGCTGCGCATCGATCACGTGATGGCGCTGCTGCGGCTATGGTGGGTGCCGAAAGGGGAGACCGCCGATAAAGGCGCCTACGTCAGCTATCCGGTGCATGATCTGCTGGGCATTCTGGCGCTGGAGAGCCAGCGGCATCGCTGCATGGTTATCGGCGAAGATCTCGGCACGGTACCGCCGGAAATCGTCGGCCTGCTGCGCGCCAGCGGCGTTTTCTCATGGAAGGTGATGTGGTTCGAGCAGCAGCGCGACGGCAGCTATCGCCTGCCCGGCGACTATCCGCGTCAGTCGATCGCCAGCGCCAGCACGCACGATCTGCCGACGCTAACCGGCTTCTGGAACGCGGGCGATTTCGCGCTGGGAGAAAAGCTCAAGCTCTATCCCGGCAAAGAGGTGCTGCAGTCGCTGCATGAACAGCGAGCGAAACAGAAACAGGCGCTGCTGGATGCGCTGCATCAGGCGGGCGCGATGCCGGCGCGCAGCGCGCGTCAGGCGGACAAGCTGGCGATGACGCCCGCGCTTAATCTGGCGATGCATAAGTTTCTCGCCGCGACCGGCAGCGCGCTGCTGGGGCTGCAGCCTGAAGACTGGATAGGGATGACTACGCCGGTGAACGTGCCCGGCACCGTCGATCAATATCCCAACTGGCGACGCAAGCTGGCGCAGCCGCTGGAGACGATCTTTACGGATAAAGCGGTGACGAAGCTATTGAAGGCGGTGAGTCAGACGCGCAAAGGGGAGTAGCGAACGGCGCGCGACAGTCGCTGACTGTCGCGCGCAGGGCGATTAGTAGTAGGAGTGTTCGCCGCGCTGGTGCTCGGTGAGATCGCGCACGCCTTTCAGGTCCGGGAAAGCGGCCAGCAGCTCTTTCTCGATGCCGTCTTTCAGGGTGACGTCGATCATCGAGCAGCCGTTACAGCCGCCGCCGAACTGCAGGATGGCGAAACCGTCGTCGGTAATCTCCATCAGCGACACGCGACCGCCGTGACCGGCCAGCTGCGGGTTGATCTGCGCCTGCAGCAGATACTCGACGCGCTCCGCCAGCGGCGCGTCGTCAGAGACTTTACGCATTTTGGCGTTCGGCGCTTTCAGCGTCAGCTGCGAACCGAGATTGTCGGTGACGAAGTCGATTTCAGCGTCTTCGAGGTAGGGCGCGCTCAGTTCGTCAACGTAGGCTGAAAGCTTCTCGAACTTCAGCTCCGTGTCGGTCGCTTCTACCGCGTCTGGCGGGCAGTAAGAGACGCCGCACTCGGCGGTTGGCGTACCCGGGTTAATGACGAATACGCGAATCTGGGTGCCATCTTCCTGTTTTGATAGCAGTTTAGAGAAGTGCTCCTGGGCAGAGTCTGTAATTCGGATCATGGCAATTGCTCAATAGTTGACTAATTTAGTTGGTTATAATACGCCCATCACCGACGCTCTACAAGGTACGGCACAGGCACCAGATTTGTACGCTGGCCGCGCCATGCGCCAGCAAAATGCGGCTGATCTCTCCCACGGTATGACCCGTTGTCACCACATCATCTATTAGCGCGATATGGCGCCCGCGCACGGCGATTTCAAGGCGGAAGGCGCCGCGCACGTTGCCGCGACGCTGTGAGGCGCGCAGTCGGTGCTGCAGCGCGCCGCGCCGCCTGCGGCGGACGCCGTCGCGAAATTCGCAGCCCAGCCAGCGCGCCAGCGGCTGCGCCAGCAGCGCCGCCTGATTGTAGCCGCGTCGGCAGGCGCGGCTTTTATGCAGCGGCACGCACAGCAGCAAATCCGGGCGCATCAGCCCGCGTGTGCGGTGAGCGTTTAGCCAGCTTAGCAAAAGCAGACGCGCCAGCATCACCCTGAGTGCGGTTATGCGGCAAAACTTCAGCTGATGCACCCAGCGGCGCAGCGGCGGCTGATAGCCGCTGACGCAGACCAGCGCCTGCCAGGCGGGCGGCGAACGCAGACAGCGGCCGCAGGCGACGCGGGGAGATCCGGCCGGCAGGCCGCAGCGCGGACAGAGGATCGGCAGCGGCGGCAGGGCGCGCAGGCAGACGCTGCATAATCCATGCGCCGCGACGCGCAGCGGCAGCTGGCATAGCCAACAGAGGGTGGGCATTGGTAGCATAGCGGCCTCCTTAACCTTTTTACGGGATAGTAACTGATGACCTCGCTTTACTGGCGCACCTGCGGAGAAGGGAATGTGGATCTTGTGCTGCTGCACGGATGGGGCCTGAACGCCGAGGTGTGGCAAAGCATCGTGCCGCGACTCAGCCCCCATTTTCGCCTGCACCTGGTCGATCTGCCGGGCTATGGCCGCAGTCAGGCGTTCGGCGCGCTTTCGCTGGCGGAGATGGCGCAGCGGCTGCTGCCGCATTTACCGCCGCGCGCGCTGCTGCTGGGCTGGTCGCTGGGCGGGCTGGTGGCGACCGAACTGGCGCTGCGCGCGCCGCAGCAGATAGCGGGAGTGATCAGCGTCGCCTCTTCGCCCTGTTTTACCGCTGGCGAGGAGTGGCCAGGCATCAAGCCGGAGACCCTGGCGACCTTTCGCGCGCAGCTTAACAGCGATTTCCAGCGCACCGTCGAGCGCTTCCTGGCGCTGCAGACGCTGGGCACCGACAGCGCGCGGCAGGATGCGCGCCGCTTAAAAGAGGTGGTGCTGGCGCAGCCGATACCGCCGGTGGTGGTGCTGGATAGTGGGCTGGCAATCCTGCGCGAGGTCGATCTGCGCGATCGGCTGCCGCGCATCGAAATGCCGTTTTTACGTCTCTATGGCGCGCTGGACGGTCTGGTACCGCGTCGTATCGCCTCATTGCTCGACGCCGCGCTGCCCGCTTCGCCTTCCATAGTGATGGAAAAAGCCGCGCACGCGCCCTTTATTTCGCACCCGGACGCCTTCTGCCAGCATATTCTTGATTTCAGACAGGAGTTTTGCCGTTAAACCGGCCGCTAAGCTGGCAATTTTCTCATCAGCGACAATACTTTTCGGGTAGGCATGGCCGCTTAATGATGTGAATTATCCAGGGAGAGGATGATGCCGTTCCATCTCGCCTGACGCATCCGGCGTCTGCTTACATCTCACATAACGGAAATGAATGAGGGGTACTGTAATGAAGGTGATGAAATGGGTTGTAGCTTCAATGGTAATGGGCGCAGTGTCGTTTTCGGCGGTTGCGGCCAAGGAAGTGACCAAAGAAGAAGTGAAAAAAATGAATCTTCAGAAGATCGGTACGGTGAACACCACGGCGGAAACCACCTCGCCAATGGACGCCAAACGCGAACTTTCTAAACAGGCTGATGAAAAAGGAGGAAAATACTTCCTGGTGATCGCGGGCCGTGAACACGGTAAATTCAGCGCCACCGCGGAAGTCTACAAGTAATCAGCTACGCAGCCAGACAAACTGCCAGGCATCCAGCGTAAGTGGCTGGGTGCCATCAATTTTCCTCTCTGTGATCACATCCTGAAAAAGCCGCGCCTCTGGCAGCTTCGCCTCCACCGTTTTTGCGCTCAGATTAAACACGCACAGCAGGCCGCCATCTTCCTGCTGCGGATCGTGACGCCTCAGCACCAGTAGCGCGTTGTCGCTGTCGTAGAGCCTCATCGGATTATCGGGATGAAAAGCGGGCTGGCGCGTGCGCAGCTGGATGAGCCGACTGAGACGGGTATAGATGGCATGGCGCAGGCTGTCGCCGTCCGCCAGCGCCGCTTCAATCATCTTCAGGTCGAACTTCTGGCGGTTGATGGCGCGATTGTGACCTGCGGCTTTTACGCCCTCGTAGTCGTTGCGCGAGCCGAGGATGCTCTGAATATAGATAGCGGGCACGCCGGGGAAGGCCAGCAGAATCGCGTGCGCCAGCAGGAAACGGCGCAGGCGCGTATCGTCGTCGTCGTTCTGATGATTCAGGGCGTCGAGATAGGTGACGTTGATCTCATAGGGGCTGGTGGTGCCGTCGGGATTGTTTTTATAGGAGACCAACGCGCCCTCCAGCGCCAGGTCGCGCACCAACGCCACAATCTCCACCTCGGAGAGAATGCCGCGCGCCGGATTAAGCCCGATGCCGTCGTGCGACGCGAGAAAGTTAAAGAAGGTGGTGCCGCCTTTGCCGGGCTCCAGCGCGCCCGCCCACTGGCGCAGCGCGCGTCCGGAGCCGGAATGGATGGCGTGCAGCACCAGCGGCGGCAGGGAAAACTGATAGACCATCTGCGCTTCGTCATGCCCGTCGCCGAAGTAGCTGACGTTGTCTTTATGCGGCACGTTGGTTTCCGTGATGATCACCGTGCCGGGCGCGACCAGGTCGGCAATGGCGCGGAACAACTTCACCAGCAAATGGGTTTTTTCCAGATGGATGCAGCGCGTGCCGGGCGTTTTCCACATATAGCCGACGGCGTCGAGGCGCACATAGTCCGCCCCTTTTTGCAGGTAGTCGAGCAGCACCTCCACCATGCGGATCAGCACCTCGGGATTGCCGAAGTTAAGATCGATCTGATCGGCGCTGAAGGTGGTCCAGATAAAGCGCATTTCGCCGTTCGCCATCTCGAACGGCGTCAGCAGCGGCGAGGTGCGCGGCCGCGTTACGCCGCTGAGATCGGTGGCGGGCGGCATGCTGATAAAGAAGTCGTCCCAGCCGGGATCGAGCGCCAGATAGTGTTTAAACCAGGCGCTGTGCGCCGACATGTGGTTGCAGACGAAGTCGAACATCAGGCGCGTTTCCTGATGCAGCCTGCCGACATCCGGCCAGTCGCCGCACAGCGGGTTGACCTGATGGTAATCGATGACGGAAAAGCCGTCGTCGGAGGAGTAGGGGAAAAAGGGCAGCAGATGCACCAGCGGAAAGGTGGACTGCAGATGCTGCTGGTAAAAGCGGGAGAAGCTTTGCAGCGTCGGCACCTCCGCTTCGCGGAACTGATCGGCGTAGGTGATCAGCACCACGTCCTGTTCGTCCCAGTGCGCCTTGCGCGGCAGCTTAGTCGCGTCGCGCGCGGCGGCGATATGGCTCAGCAGGCGCTCACGCGCCGCCTGAGGAAAGGTATCGGCATAGATTTTATCGAGCAGCGCTGTGATCGTTTCCATCGCGAATTGGGTGCCACGTCCCGGGTTGTTTTTTATGCAGGCGTGTTTTCAGCGTAGCGTTAAGAGAGGGATTTTCAACTTTACAGAGGAGGTTACGCGCGCCCGACCCAGAATAAGTCGGGCGCGTGCAGGGTTTAGCGTTTTTTGCCGAACGCCGCCGCCAGCGCATCGCCCATCGCGCTGTTGCCTGCGGGCTGGCTGTTCTGACGCGCGCGCGGCTTCGCGCCGCCGGCCGGACGCGTACCGTCGCGCGGCGCGCTGCGGGCGCTGCTGCGCGCGCTGCTGTCGCCTGGCTGCTCATCCAGACGCATGGTGAGCGCGATACGTTTGCGCGGCAGATCGACCTCCAGCACTTTCACCTTCACGATATCGCCCGCTTTCACCACCTGATGCGGATCCTCGACAAATTTGTCCGAGAGCGAGGAGATATGCACCAGGCCATCCTGATGCACGCCGATATCGACAAAGGCGCCGAAGTTGGTGACGTTGGTCACCGCGCCTTCCAGCACCATGCCCGGCAGCAGATCGTTAAGGGTTTCGACCCCTTCGGCGAACTGCGCGGTTTTAAACTCAGGGCGCGGGTCGCGGCCCGGTTTTTCCAGCTCTTTGATAATGTCGGTGACGGTCGGCAGACCGAAGCGCTCGTCGGTAAAGTCGACCGCCTTAACGTTGCGCAGGCTGGTAGGGTTGCCCATCAGATCCTGTAACGCCTGCTCGGTCGCCGCCAGGATACGCTCCACCACCGGGTAGGCTTCCGGGTGCACCGTCGAGGCGTCGAGCGGGTTGTCGCCGTGGTTGATGCGCAGGAAGCCCGCGCACTGTTCAAAGGCTTTGGGGCCGAGACGGCTCACCTTGAGCAGCTGCTGGCGATTCTGGAAGCGGCCGTTTTCGTCACGCCAGCTCACGATATTCTGCGCCATCATGCGCGTCAGACCGGCGACGCGCGTCAGCAGCGGCACCGAGGCGGTATTGAGATCGACGCCGACCGCGTTGACGCAGTCTTCCACCACCGCGTCCAGCTTCTTCGCCAGCTGGCTCTGACTGACGTCATGCTGATACTGGCCGACGCCGATCGATTTCGGATCGATTTTCACCAGCTCCGCCAGCGGATCCTGCAGGCGTCGCGCGATAGAGACCGCGCCGCGCAGCGAGACGTCGAGGTTCGGAAACTCCAGCGCCGCCAGCTCCGAGGCGGAATAGACCGAAGCGCCCGCTTCGCTGACGATCACTTTCTGTGCGGTAACGTGCGGATACTGTTTCTGTACTTCCAGGAAGAAGCGCTCTGTCTCGCGCGAGGCGGTGCCGTTGCCGATCGCCACCAGCTCAACCTGATGTTTCGCGCAGAGCGCGGCGACCACGGTAGCGGCTTTGGCCGCCTGGCCGGTATGCGGATAGATGGTATCGGTCGCGACCAGCTTGCCGGTGGCGTCCACTACCGCGACCTTCACGCCGGTACGCAGGCCGGGATCGAGGCCCATCGTAGCGCGCATGCCCGCCGGCGCCGCCATCAGCAGATCGTGCAGGTTGCGGGCGAACACGTTGATCGCTTCGTCTTCGGCGCGCTCGCGCACCGTGCCCATCAGCTCCGTCTCCAGATGCAGCATCACCTTGATGCGCCAGGTCCAGCTCACCACCGCCTTGCGCCAGGCGTCGGCGGGCGCGCCGTTGAGGCGCAGGTTAAGATGCTCGGCGATCAGCGTTTCGCCGTAGCTTTCGCGCGGCGGCTCGTCGAACTGTGGATCGGCGTTCAGGGAGAGCTGCAGCACGCCTTCGTTACGGCCGCGCAGCATCGCCAGCGCGCGGTGCGACGGCACGCTGTGCAGCGCTTCGTGATGATCGAAGTAGTCGCGGAATTTAGCCCCTTCCTGCTCTTTGCCTTCCACCACGCGCGACACCAGATGTGCGTTTTTCCACAGGTAGTCGCGCACCTTCGCCAGCAGCGCGGCGTCTTCGGCGAAGCGCTCCATCAGGATATAGCGTGCGCCGTCCAGCGCGGCGCGCACGTCGGCGACGCCTTTATCGGCATCGACATACTGCGCGGCCAGCTGTTCGGGATCCTGCGACGCGTCCTGCCACAGGCTCTCGGCCAGCGGCTCCAGACCGGCTTCAATGGCGATCTGGCCGCGGGTGCGGCGCTTGACTTTATAGGGCAGGTAGAGGTCTTCGAGTTCGGTTTTGTTCAGCGTGGCGTTAATGGCGCTGGCGAGTTCGTCGGTGAGTTTGCCCTGATCGTTAATGGACTTCAGAATCGACTGGCGGCGATCTTCCAGTTCGCGCAGGTAGCCGAGACGCGTCTCCAGCTGGCGCAGTTGGGTGTCGTCCAGACCGCCGGTCACCTCTTTACGATAGCGTGCGATAAACGGCACGGTGTTCCCTTCGTCCAGCAGACGCACGGCGGCTTCAACTTGCTCCGCACGCGCCTGCAGCTCACTGGCAATAATGTGGCTGAGATCTTTCATCATCGATTCTGTCTTGCTTACAGGGTTAAAAAACAGGGGACAGTTATACGGACTGAAAAGTGAAATTGCCAGCGATGGGGCCGGCTTTCAGCGATATTCTGAATCAGGCGTCCGGATAGGAGATCTCGTTGACGTACCAGAGCGCGGGACCCAGCGGCGTCTCTACCGTCACGGCGTCGCCCGGCTCTTTTTTCAGCAGCGCGCGCGCCATCGGCGAGTCGATAGAGATGTAGTCTTTGCGGCCGAAAATCTCGTCGTAGCCGACGATGCGGAAACGTTTGACCTCGCCCTCGTCATTCTCTACCTCTACCCAGGCGCCGAAGAAGACTTTGCCGTCCTGCTGCGGCGAATAGTCGACGATGCGCAGCGACTCGAGGCTTTTTGTCAGATAACGTACGCGGCGATCGATTTCGCGCAGGCGTTTTTTGTTGTACTGGTAGTCGGCGTTTTCGCTGCGATCGCCGAGGCTGGCGGCCCAGGTCACTTTCTTCGTCACCTCGGGACGCTCTTCGCGCCAGAGATAGTCGAGCTCGGCCTTCAGCTTGTCAAAGCCTTCACGGGTGATCAGTCGGGTTTTCATGCGTAGCGACTCAGAAGCGGAAAAGCAGGCAGTGTAAAGCAAAGCAGGCGCGGCAAAAAAGAGTCGGGGAACAGGTTTTCAACGGTGAAAACCCTTTGTGTCGTTCCCCGGTGGCGAAAGGGGCAGGTTCAAAAAGAGAAAACGGCTTAAATCGTTATTTTCCCGCCACGGTTGAGGTGGTGGTTGAAGAGGAGGTGCCTTTGTCGCCGCCGCCAGCGGTCGCCAGCGCCACGCCGAGCAGCGCAGCTACGGCGCCGACGCCGATAGCGTTAGAGTTGCCCTGCGCGGTGGTCGACGCCTGCGCGCCGGCGGCCTCGCCGGTTGCGGTCGCCGCTAAAGCCGGATTCAGAACGAGGGTGGCCAGCGCACCCAGCACTAACAACGTTTTTTTCATTATTGCTTTCCCTGTAGTGAAGCGAGTGGAAGCAGTGTGGTGCAATTCACATAAGGCGGAAAGATAGCTTTACTAATTGATTTATCGGGCTTTATTTTTGAGTGGTCTGAATCACGGTAAAAATGGCGCAAATCCGAGAGAAGCCTGCGGCACGGCGCGTAAAGGCTGATATTTTATGCTGTCGGCCAGCTGAGTTGACTGGAATCGCGGCCGCTACGTCAGGCGACGAATGGCGCTAAAGTCAAATTGCGCGTTAACTGGTTGATCTGCAAGTTTGATTAATCCAGGGCGCGATTTTGCGGCCGCCGATGGCGAGAAAAAACGCCCGACTTTCAGATTTGCCGTAACGGTGACAAACGCCGCTTAAGAATGTGATTTTGCCCGGAAGGCAGCGATAAAATTAAAGATAAGCTCCTGTTTAATATGCTTTGTAACAATTTCGGCTAGAATATAAACCATTAATGACTGTCACAGACAGACAACTTTTTTTAACAATATCGGCTCAGGCAATGGCGCCTTTGGGAGTAGAAAATGCAAGAGAACTACAAAATTCTGGTCGTTGATGACGATATGCGTTTGCGTGCGCTGCTGGAACGCTATCTCACCGAGCAGGGCTTTCAGGTGCGCAGCGTCGCCAACGCCGAGCAGATGGATCGTCTGCTGACCCGTGAATCCTTTCATCTGATGGTGCTGGATCTGATGCTGCCGGGCGAAGACGGCCTGTCGATTTGCCGTCGTCTGCGCAGCCAGAGCAACCCGATGCCGATCATTATGGTGACGGCGAAAGGCGAAGAGGTCGATCGTATCGTTGGGCTGGAGATCGGCGCCGACGACTATATTCCGAAGCCGTTCAACCCGCGCGAGCTGCTGGCGCGCATTCGCGCCGTGCTGCGTCGTCAGGCCAACGAGCTACCGGGCGCCCCTTCGCAGGAAGAGGCGGTAATCGCATTCGGCAAGTTCAAGCTGAATCTCGGCACGCGCGAAATGTTCCGCGAAGATGAGCCGATGCCGCTCACCAGCGGCGAGTTCGCGGTGCTGAAGGCGCTGGTCAGCCATCCGCGCGAACCGCTGTCGCGCGACAAGCTGATGAACCTGGCGCGCGGACGCGAATACAGCGCGATGGAGCGTTCCATCGACGTGCAGATCTCGCGCCTGCGCCGCATGGTGGAAGAAGATCCGGCGCATCCGCGCTATATCCAGACGGTCTGGGGCCTGGGCTACGTATTCGTGCCGGACGGTTCTAAAGCATGAGGCGACTGCGCTTCTCGCCTCGCAGCTCGTTTGCCCGCACCCTGCTGTTGATCGTGACCCTGCTGTTCGTCAGCCTGGTGACGACCTATCTGGTGGTGCTCAACTTCGCCATTCTTCCCAGCCTGCAGCAGTTCAACAAGGTGCTGGCGTATGAAGTGCGCATGTTGATGACCGACCGGCTGCAGCTGGAAGACGGCACGCAGCTGGAAGTGCCGCCCGCGTTTCGCCGCGAGATCTACCGCGAGCTGGGGATTTCGCTGTATACCAACGCGGCAGCTGAAGAGAGCGGGTTGCGCTGGGCGCAGCACTATGAATTCCTGAGCGAGCAGATGGGCCAGCAGCTTGGTGGGCCGACCGACGTGCGCGTCGAGGTCAATAAAAACTCGCCGGTGGTGTGGCTGAAAACCTGGCTGTCGCCTGACATCTGGGTGCGCGTGCCGCTAACCGAAATTCATCAGGGCGACTTCTCACCGCTGTTCCGCTACACGCTGGCGATTATGCTGCTGGCGATTGGCGGCGCCTGGCTGTTTATCCGCATTCAGAACCGGCCGCTGGTGGATCTGGAGCACGCGGCGCTGCAGGTCGGTAAGGGCATTATTCCGCCGCCGCTGCGCGAGTATGGCGCCTCGGAGGTGCGTTCGGTGACGCGCGCCTTTAACCAGATGGCCTCCGGCGTTAAGCAGCTGGCGGACGACCGCACGCTGTTGATGGCGGGCGTCAGCCACGATCTGCGCACGCCGCTGACGCGCATTCGTCTCGCTACCGAGATGATGGGCGAGGAGGATGGCTATCTCGCCGAGTCGATCAATAAAGATATCGAAGAGTGCAACGCCATTATCGAGCAGTTCATCGACTATCTGCGCACCGGCCAGGAGATCCAGACCGAGCGCGCCGATCTCAACAGCGTGCTGGGCGAAGTGGTGGCGGCGGAAAGCGGCTACGAGCGCGAGATTGAGAACGCCGTGATGCCGGAAGAGCTGATGCTGGATATCAACCCGCTGTCGATCAAGCGCGCGGTGGCGAACCTGGTGGTGAACGCGGCGCGCTACGGCAACGGCTGGATCAAAGTAAGCAGCGGTCGTGAACTGCATCGCGCGTGGTTTCAGGTTGAGGATGACGGTCCAGGCATCAAGCCGGAACAGCTGACGCACCTGCTACAGCCCTTTGTACGCGGCGACAGCGCGCGCAGCACCAGCGGCACCGGCCTTGGGCTGGCGATTGTGCAGCGCATTATCGATGCGCATCAGGGATCGCTGGAAATTGGCGAGAGCGAGCGCGGCGGGTTGCGCATTCGCGCCTGGCTGCCGCTAACGGAGCAGAGTGCGCCGAGCAGCAACGGCGCGGCGCAGAGCTGAGCAGCAAGCGGGCGCGGCGATCGCCGCGCCCGAAGGCTTACAGTACCGGACCGGCTTTAACCAGCGCGGCGCCCGCCGCGTTGTCGGTATACTTCTCGAAGTTGGTGATGAAGCGCTGCGCCAGATCGCGCGCCGCTTCCAGCCACTTCTCCTCGCTATCCCAGCTGCTGCGCGGATCGAGCGTGGCGGCGTCGAGCTGACCCAGCGCTTTCGGCACCTGCAGGTTGAACACCGGCAGCGTCTCGGTTTCGGCGTCGTCCAGTTCGCCAGCCAGAATCGCGTTGATAATGGCGCGCGTATCCTTCAGCGAAATGCGTTTGCCGCTGCCGTTCCAGCCGGTATTGACCAGGTACGCCTGCGCGCCCGCGGCCTGCATGCGCTTCACCAGCACCTCGGCATACTGGGTCGGATGCAGCGTCAGGAACGCGGCGCCGAAGCAGGCTGAGAAGGTAGGCGTCGGCGCGGTCACGCCGCGCTCGGTGCCCGCCAGCTTGGCGGTAAAGCCGGAGAGGAAGTGATACTGCGTCTGCTCAGGCGTCAGGCGCGACACCGGCGGCAGCACGCCGAAAGCGTCGGCGGTCAGGAAAATCACTTTCTTCGCGTGGCCCGCTTTCGACACCGGACGCACGATATTGTCGATATGATCGATCGGGTAGGAGACGCGGGTGTTCTCGGTCTTGCTGTCGTCGTCATAATCGACGCTGCCATCTTCGCGCACCACGACGTTCTCCAGCAGCGCATTGCGGCGGATAGCGCGATAGATTTCCGGCTCCGCCTGCTCAGAGAGTTTGATGGTCTTGGCGTAGCAGCCGCCTTCAAAGTTGAAAACGCCGTCGTCGTCCCAGCCGTGCTCGTCGTCGCCAATCAGCTGGCGTTCCGGATCGGTGGAAAGCGTGGTTTTGCCGGTGCCGGACAGACCGAAGAATACCGCGACGTCGCCCGCTTTGCCGACGTTGGCCGAGCAGTGCATCGAGGCGATGCCGCGCAGCGGCAGCAGATAGTTCATCACCGCGAACAGCCCTTTCTTCATCTCGCCGCCGTACCAGGTGCCGCCGATCAGCTGCATCCCTTCGGTCAGGTTGAACGCCACGAAGTTTTCCGAGTGTAGCCCCTGCGCCTGCCAGTTGGGGTTGGTGCATTTCGCCCCGTTCAGCACCACAAAGTCAGGTTTAAAGGCGGCCAGCTCGCTTTCGCTCGGCTGAATAAACATGTTTTTGACGAAATGCGCCTGCCAGGCCACTTCGGTGACGAAGCGCACGCTGAGGCGTGAATCGGCATTGGCGCCGCAGAACGCGTCGACCACAAACAGACGCTTGCCGGAAAGCTGTTCGGTCACGCAGGCCTTCAGCTGCTGCCAGGTCTCCTGCGACAGCGGCTGGTTGTCGTTTTTGCCTGTTCCTTGATCGTTCCACCACAGCGTGTCGCGGGTGGTGTCGTCACGGACGATATATTTATCCTTAGGCGAGCGACCGGTAAAAATGCCGGTATCGACCGCCACTGCGCCGCTTTGCGTCAGGGTGCCGCGCGCATAACCTTCCAGCTCGGGACGGAGTTCTTCGGTAAACAGCGTATCGAAATCGGGGTTGTGGACCACTTCGGTGGTGCCCTCGATGCCCAAAGCGGCAAGATCTTGCGAGGTCAGGCCGGTAACGCGCATGTGACTGCTCCTTAAATCGTTTTGGTACTGCACAGGCGAATAGTTATAAGTGCCGCGCACGCCGCTCCCCTGCTGCTGGGCGGATGCACGATCGCGCGCAGTGTACTCTTCTGAGCCTGTGGGAAAAGCGTTGTCCGTCAGAAATGCGAACCAGGGCGCGTTAAGCAGCAAAAAGAGCCGCTTTTGAAACTAAAGTTCGCGCAATTGGGTTATTTTACTTTGTAAATTAAGGGGATATAGCGGGGAGGGGAAAGGGCGGCAAAGCCGCCCGGGGATAAATCAGTGGATGCTGTCGCTGTTTTCGCCTTCCGCGCCGCCTTTGCGGATCGCCGCAATGTCGACCGCGTCGTAGACGTAGTGCGTGCCGCAATAGTCGCAGTGCATGTCGACCTGGCCATCCTCTTCGATAATCTCGTCGACTTCGTGCTGAGGCAGGGTTTTCAGCACTTCGCCGCAGCGTTCGCGCGAGCAGGTGCACTTAAAGCTCACCGGCTGCGGATCGAATACCGTCGCCTCTTCCTGATGATAGAGGCGCCACAGGACGTCGGTCGCCGGCAGGTCGATCAGCTCTTCGCTCTTCACGGTTTCGGTCAGCGTCGCCAGGTGGTTAAAGTCTTCGGTCTGGGTATCCTGCGCCGGCAGCACCTGCAGCAGAATACCTGCGGCGCCTTTTTCATTGGTGCGAATAAACAGGCGGGTCGGCAGCTGCTCGGAGCGCATAAAATAGTCTTCCAGACAGGCGGCCAGCGTCTCGCCTTCCAGGCCTACCACACCCTGATAGCGCTCGCCTTTTTCCGGCGAAATGGTGATCGCCAGATAGCCGGTGCCGACCATGCTTTTCAGGGTGGCGTCCGCTGGAATTTCGCCCTTCACGCGCGCTACGCCGCGCAGCTCCTGGCGGTTATTGCCGTTGATGACCGCCAGCGAGAGCGGGCCGTCGCTCTGCAGCTGCACCGTGATGTCGCCGTCGAATTTCAGCGTGGCGGTCAGCAGGCTGGTCGCGACCAGCAGCTCGCCGAGCAGCGTCTGCACCGGGGCCGGATAGTCATGGTTTTTGATGATTTCCTGCCAGGTGTGGCTGACATTCACCAGCTCGCCGCGCACGGCCACATTCTCAAACAGGTAACGATGCAGTTGATCTTGTACGGACATAAATTTTCTCTCGTTGGGGCTAGGCCTGGTCGTCGCCCGTTAATTTAAATTTCATCAAATCGCGGCGCTCTTTTTTATCGGGGCGGCGATCGGGATGCGGCATGGTGAGCGCGTTCATTTTACGCGCCAGCGCCACCTTTTCCCGTTTTTCAATACTGGCGGCGGTTTCGCTGTAGAGCTGCTGCGCCGCTTCGGCCGGACCGCGCTTATCGCTCAGCGCGGTGACGATCACGGTGCGCTCGTCGTTGCCCTGGCGCAGCGTCAGCTCCGCCTCCAGCTCGACCAGCTTGCTCGGCTTGCTGCGCTGGCCGTTATAGTGCACTTTGCCGCCTTCAATCATGTCGCGCGCCAGCGAGCGCGTTTTGTAGAAGCGCGCCGCCCAGAGCCATTTATCGAGGCGCACGCCTTCGCTGCTTTTCTCTTTCATTGCTGCTCCCGTTTACGCCAGCGCGCTGCACAGGGTGCGATAGTCGCGGACCGCCGCGTGACGCTGGAAGACCTGATCGGGACGCCCGGAGTCGGGGTTGCTGACGCCTAAACACCAGCCGATGCCCCAGCTTTTGGCTGCGTCGAGAATGGTCTCGTTGTCATCAATAAACAGCGTTCGCGGACGATCAAATCCGGTATGCTGCTCCACCGCCTGCCACAAGCGCGGGTCCTCTTTCGGATACCCAAAGGTATGGGTGGAAAGTAATAAATCAAGGTGCGGCGCAAGGCCGGTCTGCGCCAGTTTGATATCCAGGTTATAAGGATGAGCGTTGGTCAGCAGAATGGTGCGTTTTCCTGCCCGACGCAGCGCCTGCAAAAAGGGCACCGTATCTTCGCGCATCGCCGCCAGGCTCCGCTTCGCATAGGTCATGGCGCGAATATCCAGCGCCAGCTCCGCCGCCCAGTAGTCCAGACAATACCAGTTTAGCGTATGCGCCACTGCCTGGTACTTTCCGGCGATCAGCGCCTCGGCTTCCGCCAGTGTAATGCCGCGCGTTTCGCTCAGCGTTAGCGGCACATGCTCCAGCCAAAAATGGCGGTCGAACGCCAGGTCCAGCAGCGTGCCGTCCATATCGAGCAGCACGGTATCGATTTGCGCCCAGTTCAGCGTCATCAGGCAGGTTCTCCGATAAAAAGCGGGCGACAGGGTAGCACAGAAAGAGGCGGGAAAGGGCAGGGCGCCGGCGGAACTGGCCGGGCGGCGCCGCGGCGTCAGAACATCGAGCGCACGCTCTGCATGGTGCTGAGATTATGGTTGAAGCACTTGTCGTAGTACTGCTGGATATTTGCCATGCGCTGACGGTTGCGATGAATGCGGCGCAGCGCCAGCAGGGCGTTAACCAGCGCGCAGGCCAGCAGAACCGCCAGCAGCAGCGTGGTGCCGAGGTAGCGCCACATCGCCATCGCATCTGGCTCGTTGTGCAGCGCGATATGGCGCGTGCCGTTGGCGTCCACCGACAGGCTGGTGATAATGCCGCTGGCGCTGAACGGCGTATGCAGCAGCATGCCGGAGAGGCGCTGCAGCTCGCGCCACTGCGACGGCGCATCGAGATCGAACAGCGAGACCGTCGGCTGCGGCTGATTCACCAGCTGGCGGCCTTCGTCGCTGACGATAAGGAATCCGCCTGGCGGCGGGCTGTTAAGGTTTTCGGCGGCGCGGCGCGTCTCGCGGAAGAAGAAGCTGGAGGTGGCGGTATTGACCAGGTTTTCCAGCGCTTCGGCGCTTACCGGCCGCAGCAGCACGTTCATACCGTTCAGCTGCCCGGAATCAGCGCGGCGCACCAGCGTATCCCAGTCTTTGGCGTTGCCGAGATTCACCAGCGCGTTCTTCAGCCGCACGCAGTCCTGCTGCTGGCTACAGAGATCCTGCGTTTTCAGCACCAGGTCGGCGAAATCGTCCAGCAGAATCATGCCCGATTTCTGAATCGCCGAGGCGAGCTGCGGGTTGAGCTTGGGATCGGTATTGGTTTCCGGATGCAGCTGGCGCGTGGTCGCCTCCAGCAGCGCCGAGGCTTTATCGATGATATCGGACTGCGGCTGGGGCAGCGGCGAGGCGTTATTCCAGTAGACGGCCGAACAGTCGAACGGCATATAGGCGTAGCTGCGGTTGCTCTGATAGTTATCGGGAACGGAGCACATGCCGGTGCCGTTAACTTTTAAAATATCGCCGACGTGCAGCGACTGCGCCGCCAGCTTATCTACGTCGTTCACTTCCAGGCTTTCGGTGCCCTTGATCCAGGCCAGGCTGAGCTTGATCGGCATACTGAGCGGGATCCAGCTAATCAGCAGCGCCATCACCAGCAGCGAGCCGCAGGCCAGTACCACGTTTTTGCGCCAGCGCTGGATAGGGAAGTTGCGCACTTCGTCCTGCAGCGATAAAAAGCGGCCCTGACGCACTACCTGACGGTTCAGGTAGATCTCGACATCGGTGGTCTGGCCGAGATCGTGCGCCACATAGGGCAGCCAGTGCGGCGGGTAGGCGAGGTCGATAATGCCCAGCGTGATGTTGCTCTGCTCCTGATTCGACTCGCCGAACAGGCCCCAGCGCTTGGGCGCGCCGCGCAGGCAGTGTATGTCGCGCATGCGCTTTTGCGCGGGAATGTGAAACAGCGACCAGACGCTGGCGCCGATCATGGCGCAGCCCAGCAGCGCCAGCCAGCCCATCAGCGCGGCGGGCACCAGCAGGCTGATAAAAAAGAGCAGAAAGGCGAAGGTGATGGTCACCGCCTCGCGCGTGCCGTCCGGCCGCGTCAGCTGATACTCTTCCAGCGTCTCTTTGCGCACCTGCAGCAGCTCGACGTTTTCGCTCTCTTCTTTGCGTATCGAGGCGTTGGTCGAGCCGGGACGCACCAGCGCCGGCAGCGACGGCTGATCGGTGCCGTAGTTGACCAGCGAGTGGCCATTAAGCGAGATCACCAGCGGAATCGTCTGGGTGCGGATCAGCTCAACGTAGTTCTCATCGGTTATATACTGTTCCCAGTGCGGCGGCAGATGCACTTCCACTTCGTCAAGGTAGTAGCGCCACTTGTGGGCATCGTCGGTCGACAGGCCATAGCGGGTAATGGCGCGTGTGACGGGGTAAACGTTGTTGCTCTGCGCGGTGAGCGTCAGATTGTCGAAAAGGGGATGTTTTTCACCGGGTACGGCGGGACGCGACTGCTTCGCAAGCGAGGCGACGTATTTTTCCACCGCGCGACGTTCGTCGTCGGTGAGTTTGCGGCAGGGCGGGCTGATAAAGGGCAGCGGTTTCGCCAATGGCGGACGATGCCGCATAGCGTACCAAAAGCCGATACCTGCCAGACCTGAGCAGACCAGCACTATGACCAATACAATAAGGATTGTGCTCATGCGTTGTTCAATGCAGCCAAAATCCTGCCTTCACTTTGGACTAATGCTCCCAGATAGAACTGTTATTTAAGACAATTTTGGCGGGAATAAACTATTCTGACAAGCTAAATGCCAGAGGAAATAACGCGCAAAATCATTAAATTAGAAGTTAATGCAGCATGCCTTGTCCGAATGTTAACCGGCAGAATCTGAATTAAACATCGGTCTTTTCTGAATTTTACCGCGTGACGTTGACTTATTGCAAAAGCGTTAACTGGCGCAGCCGCGTTCGAGAACGCCCAACTGGGCGCGGCGTCTGGGGCCGAGGCTAAACTCGCTGTCGCACAAATGCCTGTGGTCAGGTAAGCTAATTTTTTTACCGCACCGCGCGGCGTTGAACGTCTGAGGCTGATATGAAGAACCCGTTAAAGAAACCCGACATCCTCAAAGTGGAAACCGTGGCGCGCTCGCGGCTGTTCACCGTTGAATCAGTCGATCTCGCTTTTAGCAACGGCGCGCGCCGCGTTTACGAGCGCATGAAGCCCTCCGAGCGTGAAGCGGTGATGATTGTCCCGATTATCGACAATGAGGTGGTGCTGATTCAGGAGTACGCGGTTGGGCTGGAGAGCTATGAGCTGGGCTTCCCTAAGGGATTGATCGATCCCGGCGAGACCGTCTTCGAGGCGGCGAACCGCGAACTGAAAGAAGAGGTCGGCTTCGGCGCGGAGAAGCTGGAGTTTCTCAGCAAGCTGACGATGGCGCCTTCCTATTTCTCCAGCAAGATGAATATCGTGGTGGCGGAAGGGCTTTATCCTGAACGGCTGGAGGGCGACGAGCCGGAGCCGCTCATCGAGCATCGCTGGCCGCTGGAGGATCTGCTGGCGCTGCTGCAGGAGCCCGATTTCCGCGAGGCGCGCAACGTCAGCGCGCTCTTCCTGGTGCGCGAGTGGCTGGTGCAGCAGGGGCGACTGAGTTACTAACGGGTACGACATTGCCTGAAACTGGCAGGGATGCCGCTTTTTGCGTCTTTGCGATCGGGCCATCTCACCCGCGTTAGCACATTCCAAAATAAAAAGGCCGACAGCGATGTCGGCCTTTTTTGCTACTTACGGCAGGGCTTAAAACAGCTCGTGGCTCTCGCCGTTATCCATAATGGTGGTGCCGACGTCATGCACCGAGTATTCCGTCGGCTGCGTGCCGTTGATGAAATACTCCTGGCGCGTATTGCCGCCGCCGTTGGCCAGCTTGCCGGTGCTGCGGTCGATGGTCACTGTGACGATGCCGTCCGGCGGCGTCAGCGGCTGCTCCGGCACGCCGTCCAGCGCGCTCTTCATATAGTCATCCCACGCCGGCTGCGCGCTTTTCGCGCCGCCTTCATAACCGGAAATCTGGTCTGGAATCGCGCCCGACAGCGTGCTGCGGCCTAAAGCGCGGCGCGCGTCGTCAAAGCCGATCCACACCGAGGTCACTACGCCAGGACCGTAACCAGAGAACCAGGCGTCCTTCGAACTGTTGGTGGTGCCGGTTTTACCGCCGATATCGTTGCGCTTCAGATCGCGTGATGCGCGCCAGCCTGTGCCCATCCAGCCCGGTTCGCCAAAGATATTGGAGTTGAGCGCGCTTTTGATCAGGAACGACAGCGGCGTGTTGATCACATGCGGCGCATACTGCTGACCATCCGGCTGCGGCTGAGCGGGAACCTGCTCCAGCGCCGGCTGCGGCGCTGGCTGGTTCTGGTTCTGATCGGAGGTCGCGACGTTTTCTACGCTCTCCTCATTCAGCGCCAGCGCCTTGCGGGTTTCGCCATAGATCACCGGCAGATTGCATTGCGGGCAGGCGATGCGCGGTTTCGCTTCGAAAATAACGCCGCCTTGCTCGTTCTCGATCTTGCTGATGAAGTACGGGTCGACCAGGAAGCCGCCGTTCGCCATCACCGAGTAGCCGCGCGCTACCTGCATCGGCGTAAACGACGCGGCGCCGAGCGCCAGCGATTCGGTATGCACGATATTCTGCGCCGGGAAGCCGAAGCGCTGCAGATATTCCGCCGCGTAATCGACGCCCATGGCACGCATGGCGCGCACCATCACGACGTTTTTCGACTGACCTAATCCCTGACGCAGACGAATCGGACCGTCATAGGTAGGCGGCGAGTTTTTCGGCCGCCAGTCGGCGCCCGCGCCCGCATCCCAGCGCGAAATTGGCACGTCATTCAGGATAGAGGCCAGCGTCAGACCGCGATCCATCGCTGCGGTATAGAGGAACGGCTTAATGTTGGAGCCGACCTGACGCAGCGCCTGGGTGGCGCGGTTGAACATGCTTTGATTAAAGTCGAAGCCGCCGACCAGCGCGCGCACCGCGCCGGTTTGCGGATCGAGCGACACCAGCGCGGAGTTGACGTCCGGCACCTGCGCCAGCCACCAGCTGTTATCGACCTTACGCACCCAAATCTGCTGACCCGTCTGCACCACCTGCGTCACGCTTCTCGGCGTTGGGCCCTGCACGGTATCCGACTTGAACGCGCGCGCCCAGCGCACGCCAGCAAGGCCCAGCGAAACGCTGGTGCCGTCTTTCAGCATCGCGGTCGCCTCGTCGCTGCTGGCCTGCGTGACAACGGCAGGCAACAGGGGCCCGTAAGCCGGCAGCGGCTTCAGCGCTTTCAGGATCTGCTCCTGGCTCCAGGCGGGTTCGCCCACTTTCCACAGCACGCTGGTCGGCCCGCGGTAGCCGTGACGCATATCATAGGCCAGCACATTATTGCGCACCGCCTCCTGCGCCGCCTGCTGCAGGCGACGCGTCACGGTGGTATAGACCTTGTAGCCGTCGTTATAGGCGCCGTCGCCGTAGCGCTTCACCATCTCCTGGCGCGCCATTTCGCTCAGATAAGGCGACGAGAAGGCGATTTCCGGGCCGTGATAGCTCGCTTCCAGCGGCGCGCTGCGCGCTTCATCATACTGCTGCTGCGTGATGTAGCCCTGATCCAGCATGCGCGACAGCACCACATTGCGACGCGCCAGCGCGCGGCTGTGGGAGTAGAGCGGGTTAAAGGTAGAGGGCGCTTTGGGCAGACCGGCGATCATCGCCATTTCGCTCAACGAAAGCTGGTCTACCGGCTTGCCGAAGTACACCTGCGCGGCGGCGCCGACGCCATAGGCGCGATAGCCGAGATAGATCTTGTTCAGATAGAGCTCGAGGATCTCATCTTTATTCAGCAGCTGCTCAATGCGAATGGCGAGAAACGCCTCCTTGATTTTGCGCATCAGCGTACGCTCAGGGCTCAGGAAGAAGTTACGCGCCAGCTGCTGCGTAATGGTGCTCGCGCCCTGTGAAGCATGGCCGGACATCAGCGCGATGCTGGCGGCGCGGAAAATACCCACCGGATCGACGCCGTGATGCTCGTAGAAGCGGCTGTCTTCCGTGGCGATAAAGGCTTTGATCAGCTCTGGCGGCATCTGCTGCAGCGTCAGCGGAATACGGCGCTTCTCGCCGTACTGGGCGATCAGTTCGCCATCCGCGCTGTACACCTGCATGGGCGTCTGCAGGCGCACATCTTTCAGCGTGTTAACGTCGGGCAGCTGCGGCTCTATATATTTGTACAAACCATAAATCGAGCCAGCTCCCAGCAAGATGCAACACACTGCAAGGATTAATAAATACTTTACGAACTTCACCTGGAGTTTCCCATCTGTTGTCGTTTGAGCAGTTTATAAACAACCGCGCGGTAGTATAAAGGCAAGCCAGACGCTTTGATATGTCCTTTTACCCCTGTAGATAAGGAGATCGCGCGCATGGCTTTTCAGACATGGCAAGTCGGACTGGATATTCAGAATACGCAGCTCTGCGCTCTCGCTATACAGCGCCGGCGCGGCGGCTGGCAGCTGTGCCGCTGGTGGCAGCAAGGGCTGCCGCAAGATACGTTAAGAAACGGCGTGCTGCAATCTTCGCCTGAATTACAGGCGGCGCTGCGCATGCTGCAACAGCAGCTGCCGCAGCGCTATTCCCTTCGCGTCGGACTGCCTGCGCAGCTGGTGCTGCAGCGGCCGCTGGCGCTGCCGAGCCAGCGTCTGCAGGAGCCTGCGCTGGGACGTTACGTGACGGCGGCGGCGCAGCGGCTTTTCCCGGTCGAGCCGGAAGCGCTGGCGCTCGACTATCGCGCCAGCGAGGCGGGCCGCCAGCTTTACGTTACCGCCGCTCGACAGGAAGTCATTGCCCAGTGGCTGACGCCGCTGCGGCAGAGCGCGCTGCGGCCGGCGGTTTTTGAACTCACGACCCATGCGCTGGCGCTGGCGGCGCGCGCCGCAGGCCTGAAAGACGACGCCGCGCTGCTGATCGGTCACGACGCGCATTGGCTCTGGTATAGCCGCGCCAGCGAGAGCGTGGTCGGCAGCGCCAGCCTGGAGACCGCGCCCGAGGAAGTGAGGCAGCGCTGTTTCCCTCAGGCCAGCACGCTGTACGGCTGCGCGCCGTCGCCCGATCTGCTGCCCGACGCCTTCTTCTCTTTTTCGCCGTTCAGCCTGTTCGCTTATCGCCAGCCGCCGCTGCCCCAGCAGGAAGCGGCGTTTTGCATCGCCGCCGGACTGGCGCTGCGTCCAGAGGATAGCTGATGATCGCGGTGAATATGCTGCCGTGGCGGCACGCGCGTCTGCGCCGACAGCGGCGCGCCGTGCTGGGGCTGACGGCGACGCTGCTGCTAGCGCTGGTGCTGACGGCGGCCCTGGCGCTATGGCGTCTCGACCGCGTCAGCCAGCATCTGCTCAGCGCCCAGAGCGAGGCGCGCCACGCGCTGACGGCAATCGCTCAGCGGATTAGCCAGCGGCGCGAGCTGCAGCAGCAGCTGGCGGCGCAGCAGGCGACGTGGCGGCGCGCGCGGCGTCACGCCGACGATCTGATGCGCTGGCACCGATTCTGGCAGGCGCTGCCAGCGCTTATGCCGCAGCGGGTCTGGCTGGAGCGCGTAGAGAAGATGCCGACGCAGCTGCGTATCGAGGGACGCGCGCAGGAGATGCGGGCGATAGGCGAACTGCGGCGCCGTCTCGACGAGGCCGCGCTCTTCGCTGCGGTGCGGCAGGGCAACGTCGAGCTTCAGCCGGACGGCGTCTACCGCTTTACGCTGCGCGCGCATCTTGAGGAGATCGCGGATGAATAGCGCGCTGGAGCGCGGGCTGCATCTGCCGCTGCGCCGACAGATCGGCATAGTAGCGGCGTGCTTCGCCACGGCGGCGCTGGCGCTCTGGCTGCTGTTTTTGCGGCCGCAACAGTTAGCGCAGCAGGCGCTACGCGCCGATATCGCCCGGCTTGAGCAGGCGTACCGGCAGCAGCTGGCGCAGCTCAATGCGCTCCCTGTCGAGGCGTTGCTGCGCGCGCAGCTGGCCGATAGTGCGCGCCAGTCTGAGGCGTCGTCCCGCGCCGCGCCGCTCGACGCTATTCTGACGGCGCGCGGCAGCCAGCTGCAGGCGTGGCAGCCCGAAACAGAGCCGCGCGCCCTGACGCTGCTGCTGGCGTGGGAGCAGTTTCTGCCGCTGTTCGCCGAGCTGGCGCGCACTACCACGCCCTTTCCAACGCGTTTTCTGCTGGAGGCGCGGCAGGGAAAGGTGCAGGTGAAACTCTGGCTGGAGAGCGACGATGCGCGCTAAATGGCTGCTTCTCTGGCTGACGGCGGCCACGCTTTATGCCGCGCCGCGCGATCCGTTTCAGCCGCCGTCGGAGAGCTGGTGCGAGCCGCCAGCCGCGCTAACCGGCTGGCGGCTGCAGGGCATGCTGGGACGTGCGCCGCGCCTGCGCGCCTGGCTGACGTCGCCACAGGGGGGTGTCGTTAAAATCGCGGCGGCAGATCGCCTTCCGCTGCCGGGCTGGCGGCTGAGCGCTATGACGCCTCGCAGCCTGACGCTCACCGCAGGCTGCGGCTGTGCGCCGCAATTCGTCACTCTTTCTCTCAAAGGAAGCGCCTATGTTCAGGATGACACTTTTACTGCTGACGAGTCTTTGGCTCACGCCCGTCCAGGCCACTGACGATTTCAGCGACGGCGAACACGGCCAGCGGCTCAGCCTCAACTTCGACGACGCGCCGGTCGAGCGCATTCTGCAGGCGCTGGCGGATTATCAGCAGGTGAACCTGTTAATCGCGCCAGGCGTGGAGGGCAGGCTGTCGCTGCGTCTCGACGACGTGCCCTGGCGGCAGGCGCTGTCGCTGGTGACGCGGCTGGCTGAGCTTACCGTCGTGGAAGAGGAGAACGTGCTGCTGGTTTACCCCGACAGCTGGCGCCAGCTAAAAGAGCAGCAGGCGCAGGCGGTCAGCGCGCAGCAGGAGCCGCTGGCGCTGCGCACCGTCACGCTGCGCTACGCCAGCGCGACAGAGGTCTACCGCAGCTTTCAGGGCGAGCGCCAGGCGCTGATGACGCCGCGCGGCAGCGTAACCCTCGACGCGCGCGCTAACGCGCTGCTGCTGCGCGATACGCCGACGGCGCTCAGCGCTGCCGAACGCTGGCTGCGGGCGCTTGATGTGCCGCTCGAACAGGTAGAGCTGGCGGCGCATATCGTCACCATCAGCGAGGAGAGGCTGCGGGAGCTCGGCGTGAGCTGGAACCTGTCGGCTGGCGCGGAGGCGGTGACCGACGCGCTGCGCAATCCCCGGCTGGCGATCCCGCTGGCGGCGAGTTCGCCGGGGATCACCGCAGGTGTGACGCTGGCGCGGGTCGGCGGTCGGCTGCTCGATCTGGAGCTCAGCGCGCTGGAGCAGGAAAACCAGGTCGAGATTATCGCCAGCCCGCGTCTTTTCACCTCGCATCAGCAGAAGGCGATGATTAAACAGGGCAGCGAGATACCCTACGAGGTGTCGGCGGGCAACAGCGGCGCGACCACTATCGAATTTAAAGAGGCGGTGCTGGGCATGGAGGTCACGCCCAACGTGCTGAGCAACGGGCGCATCCAGCTGAAAATTCGCATCAGCCAGAACGTGCCGGGCCGCGCGGTGCAGAGCGGCGACGGCAGCGTTCTCTCCATTGATAAGCAGGAGATTGAAACCCAGGTTACGCTGAAAGATGGCGAAACCCTGGCGCTGGGCGGCATTTTTCAGCAGCAGCGCAGCCAGGGCGAAAGTCGCGTGCCGGTGCTGGGCCATATTCCGCTGCTGGGATCGCTGTTTCGCCATCAGACCGCGGAAAATAAAAAACGCGAGCTGGTCATCTTCATTACGCCGCGATTGGTCAGGGAAGCAGCGCTTACCGCCGGATAAACCGGAAAATGCGCTCCCCAGTGCCAACTGCGTTGACGCAGGACAGGAATTAGCTTACAAGGTTTAGCGATTTTTAGAACGCTGTAACCGTCCCGACGGCGCGTATCCGTCAGGGTCAGATATCTCTTCTGTAGGCGGCGCGTAAAAAGCGCAGCGCTAATGCGCATCGTTTCGCATATCGCACACCGGCCCCGCAAGGGGAATGCCGGAGGGCGATTTATTCGGTTGCCAAACGCCCTTGAGTGTTGAGATAATTTTTCGTCTGACTCTTGCTAACGCTCATGAGGTCTCAGTTCCTGTCCCGCCAGCGATATCGCTGAACGCGGGGTATCATCAACGAATTCTTAGTAATACCGACAAAATGGCAGAGAAACGCAATATCTTTCTGGTTGGGCCGATGGGTGCCGGCAAAAGCACTATTGGTCGTCAGTTAGCTCAGCAACTCAATATGGAATTTTTCGATTCCGATCAGGAAATTGAGCGACGTACCGGAGCGGATGTGGGCTGGGTATTTGACGTCGAGGGCGAAGCTGGATTTCGTGACCGCGAAGAAAAAATCATTAACGAGCTGACCGAAAAGCAGGGCATTGTCCTGGCGACCGGCGGCGGTTCCGTCAAATCTCGGGAAACACGCAATCGTCTCTCCGCCCGTGGTGTCGTGGTGTATCTTGAAACCACCATCGAGAAACAGCTGGCACGCACGCAACGCGATAAAAAGCGTCCGCTGCTGCAGGTTGATTCGCCGCCGCGTGAAGTGCTTGAAGCGCTGGCGGGCGAGCGCAACCCGCTCTATGAAGAGATCGCGGATGTCACCATTCGTACTGACGATCAAAGTGCGAAAGTGGTGGCCAACCAGATTATCCACATGTTGGAAAAAAACTGATCTAATGCCGAAAGGCTCAGTAACAGGTATCGAGCATCATGGAGAAGATCACCGTCTCACTGGGAGAGCGTAGCTATCCCATCACCATTGCCGCCGGACTGTTCAAGGATCCGGCTTCTTTTTGGCCGCTGAAAGCGGGCGATAATGCAATGCTGGTCACCAATCAGACGCTGGAGCCGCTCTATCTTGATAAGCTCTCGGCGCTGCTGACGGCCGCTGGCGTTAAAGTGGACCAGGTGATTCTACCCGACGGCGAGCAGTACAAAACGCTGGCCGTGATGGATGACGTCTTTACCGCGTTGCTACAAAAGCCGCACGGCCGCGACACCACGCTTATTGCGCTGGGCGGCGGCGTGATCGGCGATCTTACCGGCTTTGCGGCCGCCAGCTATCAGCGCGGCGTGCGCTTTATTCAGGTGCCCACCACGCTGCTGTCGCAGGTCGACTCTTCGGTCGGCGGCAAAACGGCCGTGAACCATCCGTTAGGCAAAAACATGATCGGCGCCTTTTACCAGCCTGCCTCGGTGGTGATCGATACCGACTGTTTGCGCACGCTGCCGCCGCGCGAGCTCGCTTCAGGCCTGGCGGAAGTGATCAAATACGGCATTATTCTGGACGGCGAGTTCTTTAGCTGGCTGGAGCAAAATCTCGATGCGCTGCTGGCGCTGGATGAACAGGCGACCGCCTGGTGCATTCGACGCTGCTGCGAGCTTAAGGCGGACGTGGTGGCGGCCGACGAACATGAACACGGCCAGCGCGCGCTGCTGAATCTGGGCCACACCTTCGGCCACGCTATTGAAGCGCATATGGGCTACGGCAACTGGCTGCACGGCGAAGCCGTCGCGGCGGGCATGGTCATGGCGGCGCGCACGGCGCAGCGTCTGGGCCAGTTCAGCGAGGCCGACACGCAGCGGATTATCGCGCTGCTGCAGCGCGCGGGTCTGCCCGTGCACGGCCCGGAAAGCATGAAGGCGGAAGCATATCTGCCGCATATGCTGCGCGACAAAAAGGTGCTGGCGGGCGAGCTGCGGCTGGTGCTGCCGCTGGCGTTAGGCCGCTCCGAAGTGCGCGGCGGCGTAGCGCATGATATGGTGCTGGCTGCAATTAACGACTGTCAGAAACCCTGAATATAAGCAGTTAAGTGGTGACGCGGCGCGCGGGGTGCGCATGGCCGAATGCCGCTTTACGGAGGAGGCAAAATGGATGAGTTTAAACCGGAAGACGAGTTAAAACCTGACGCCAGCGACCGCCGTCCCTCGCGCCCGCGTAAGACGGCTTCCGCCCCTAAAGTGCCGGTTTCGCGCCAGCATATGATGATGGGTATCGGCATTCTGGTGCTGCTGCTGTTGGTGCTCGGCATTGGATCGGCGCTGAAAGGCCCGGACGAGAGCAAGCCGGCGGCAGGCAAAGACGTGGCTAACGCGCCGGCATCCGGCGGCAACGGCGGCGAGAAAAGCATCGATCTTTCCGGCTCGACGCCGATGAGCGGCGGCCAGACGGCACCGACGGAAGGCGCGGCCGCGAATAGCGCGCCGGCTGACGGCTCTACGACGCGCGACGTCTCTATGCCGCCGGTCTCCTCTACGCCGACCCAGGCGGCGCCGGTAGAAGCGCCAGCCAGCCAGCAGCGCGTTACCCTGCCAGGCGATCTCAACAGCGCGCTGACCAATCAGCAGCAGCAGGTCGATAGCGCCGCACAGGGCGGCAGTTCGCTGCCGACCGCGCCGGCAACCGTCAGCGGCAGTGCCGGCAACGGCAGCATTAGCGCGCCTGCGGCGACGCGTCCGACTACGCAGCGTCCCGCTGCGCAGACGCATGCGTCACGCGAACCGGCACATAAATCTTCGACCGCCAGCCGTCCGACGGCCAGCGAAAGCCGTACCCATACCACGCCAGCGCGTCCTGCTCTTAACGGCGCGACAGGCGGCAGCAGCACGGCAGCCAGCAGCGCGACCGGCAACGGCGCGGCAGCGAAATCGGTGCCAGGCGGCAACTACACGCTGCAGCTGAGCGGCGCCTCACGCGCAGAGAGCCTGAACGCCTGGGCGAAGAAACAGAATCTCAGCGGCTATCATGTCTATAAAACCACCCGTAACGGCCAGCCGTGGTACGTGCTGGTGAGCGGCTCTTACGCCACCTCGGCGGATGCCCGACGCGCCGTCGCCTCGCTGCCTGCAGAAGTTCGCGCGCAGAATCCCTGGGTGAAGCCCGTAAGTCAGGTTAAGAAAGAAGCCAGCCAGTAAACTATGTGGGGCCGGTTAAGCCGGCCCCGTTGATAAGCGCCGTTCTGCTGTCGGTCCGCCACAGCTCCACAATAAGATGTATAACCACGACAGCATGAAGAAAAATCGCGCTTTCCTGAAATGGGCAGGAGGCAAATATCCCCTGATGGAGGATATCCGTCGCCATCTGCCGCAAGGCGACTGCCTGATTGAGCCTTTTGTCGGCGCGGGTTCGGTGTTTCTCAACACCGACTATGAGCGCTACCATCTGGCGGATATCAACAGCGACCTGATCAATCTCTACAACATCGTTAAGCACCGCAGCGCGGCATTTATCGAGGATGCGCGTCGACTTTTCTCGCCGGAAGGCAATACGTCGGAGTGCTACTACCAGCGCCGCATCGCCTTTAACGCCAGCCGCGACGCCTACGAGCGCGCGCTGCTGTTTCTCTATCTTAACCGTCACGGCTATAACGGCCTGTGCCGCTACAATCTGCGCGGCGAGTTCAACGTGCCCTTCGGCCGCTACCGCAAACCCTATTTTCCAGAAGCGGAACTGCTGTGGTTCGCCGAGCGCGCGCAAAAGGCGACCTTTGTCTGCGAATCGTACGATGTTACCCTGACCAATGCGCAGGCGGGTTCAGTGGTCTATTGCGATCCGCCCTACGCGCCGCTGTCGGCGACGGCCAATTTTACGGCCTACCACACCAACAGCTTTAGTATGCGTGAGCAGCAGCATCTGGCGGAGCTGGCGTCGCGGCTGGCGCTCGAGAGCCGCATACCGGTTCTGATCTCTAATCACGATACCGCTCTGACGCGTCTCTGGTATCAGGATGCAGTATTACATGTGGTGAAAGCGCGGCGTTCTATCAGCCGAAGCATAACGGGTCGCACACAGGTCGACGAACTGCTGGCACTTTACTGCTAGTCTGTTTCGTCCGCGACCAGGCATTACGTCAGCCGCAAGGCTGGCGCACAACATTGGGAGAATCGGATGAAACAATATTTGCTGGCCGCTTCAATCCTGTCGGCGGACTTTGCCCGCCTGGGTGAAGATACCGCAAAAGCGTTAGCCGCCGGCGGCGACGTGGTGCATTTCGACGTGATGGACAATCACTATGTTCCCAATCTGACGATGGGGCCGATGGTGCTGAAAGCGCTGCGCGACTACGGCATTACCGCGCCGATTGACGTGCATCTGATGGTTAAGCCGGTCGATGCGCTGATCCCGGACTTCGCCAAAGCAGGCGCCAGCTATATCACTTTTCATCCCGAAGCGAGCGAGCACGTCGACCGTACGCTGCAGCTGATCAAAGAGCACGGCTGCAAAGCGGGCCTGGTGTTTAACCCGGCGACGCCGCTGAGCTATCTCGATTATGTGATGGATAAGCTCGACGTGATCCTGATCATGTCGGTCAATCCGGGCTTCGGCGGCCAGTCCTTTATTCCCGGCACGCTCGATAAGCTGCGCGAAGCGCGCAGGCGCATCGATCACGGCGGCTACAACATTCGTCTGGAAGTGGACGGCGGCGTCAAAATCGACAATATCGCGCAGATCGCCGCCGCCGGTGCCGATATGTTCGTCGCCGGTTCGGCGATTTTCGGCCATCCCGACTACAAGAAAGTGATTGATGAAATGCGTCACGAACTGGAGAAGGTTAATGGCTCATTTCACTGATATTCGCGCGCTGGCGTTCGACCTCGACGGAACGCTGGTGCACAGCGCACCCGGCCTGTCGCAGGCGATCGACCTGGCGCTGGCTGATTTGCAGCTGCCGCCGGCGGGCGTGGAGCGCGCCTCAACCTGGATCGGCAACGGCGCGGACGTGATGATGTCGCGCGCGCTGACCTGGGCGCTGGGCCGCGAGCCGCAGCCCGACGAGCAGCGCGACGCGCGCGCCCTGTTCGACAAACACTACGCCGCGACGGTCGACGCCGGCAGCACGCTGTTTCCGCAGGTGAAAGAGACGCTGCTGGCGCTGCATGCCAAAGGGCTGCCGCTGGCGATCGTCACCAATAAGCCGACGCCGTTCGTCGCGCCGCTGCTGGCCTCCCTCGGTATCGCCGAGGCGTTTACGCTGATCATCGGCGGTGATGACGTTATCGTAAAAAAACCGCATCCGGCCGCGATTTTTCTGGTGCTGGGCCGCTTTGGCGTGCTGCCGAGCCAGCTGCTGTTCGTCGGCGATTCACGCAACGATATTCAGGCGGCGCAGGCCGCTGGCGTGCCGAACGTCGCCATGACCTATGGCTACAACTACGGCGAGCCGATCGCCGACAGCAAGCCTGACCTGACTCTCGACTCTTTTGATGAACTTTTGCCCCTTCTCGGGCTGCACTAATCAGGACACAAGTATGAGCAAACCCATTGTTTTCAGCGGCGCACAGCCGTCCGGCGAACTTACCATTGGCAACTATATGGGTGCGCTGCGTCAGTGGGTGCAGATGCAGGATGATTTCCACTGCATTTACTGCATCGTCGATCTGCACGCTATCACCGTTCGTCAGGATCCGGCGGCGCTGCGCAAGGCGACGCTGGATACGCTGGCGCTCTATCTCGCCTGCGGCATCGATCCCAGCAAGAGCACTATCTTCGTGCAGTCGCACGTGCCGGAACACGCTCAGCTGAGCTGGGTGCTGAACTGTTACGCCTATTTCGGCGAGCTGAGCCGCATGACGCAGTTCAAGGATAAGTCGGCGCGCTACGAAGAGAACATCAACGCGGGCCTGTTCGATTATCCGGTGCTGATGGCGGCGGATATTCTGCTCTACCAGACCAATCAGGTGCCGGTAGGCGAAGATCAGAAGCAGCACCTTGAGCTAAGCCGCGATATCGCGCAGCGCTTCAACGCGCTCTACGGCGATATTTTCCGCGTGCCTGAGCCGTTTATTCCGAAATCAGGCGCGCGCGTGATGTCGCTGCTGGAGCCGACGCGCAAGATGTCAAAATCAGACGATAACCGCAATAACGTTATCGGCCTGCTGGAAGATCCGAAGTCGGTGGTGAAGAAGATCAAACGCGCCGTGACCGACTCCGAAGAGCCGCCGGTAGTGCGTTACGACGTCAAAGAGAAAGCGGGCGTCTCGAACCTGCTGGATATTCTTTCTGGCGTTACCGGCAAAACCATCGCCGAGCTGGAAGCGGAGTTCGAAGGCAAGATGTATGGCCACCTGAAAGGGGCGGTGGCGGATGCGGTATCGGGCATGCTCACCGAGCTGCAGGAGCGCTATAACCGCTATCGCAACGACGAAGCTTTTCTGGAGCAGGTGATGCGCGACGGCGCGCAGAAAGCGCGTGAGCGCGCGCAGGAGACGCTGAAGAAGGTGTACGAAGCGATCGGCTTTGTCGCCGCGCCCTGAAACGGGAGCTTAAGTGACTGGCATGAACGGCGGGTTTGCACCCGCCGTTTTTATTTCTGATTTCCGCAGCCGGCCTAAAACCAGCGCAGGCGATCGCGCAGCGACACCACGCTGCCGATAATTATCAGCGACGGGCTCTCTACCTGCTGCGCCAGCTCGCTGAGCCGATCCAGCGTGCCGGTCACCACGCGCTGTCGCGTGCTGGTGCCGTTCTCAATCAGCGCCGCCGGCATATCCCCGCGCATGCCGTGACGCATCAGCTGCTGCTGAATATGCGGCGCCTGCGACAGCCCCATATAGAACACCAGCGTCTGCTGTTCGGCGGCCAGCTTCTCCCACTCCAGTTTATTCTTCTGCTGCAGATGGCCGGTCACCAGCCGCACGCTCTGGGCATGATCGCGATGCGTCAGCGGAATGCCGCTGTAGGCCGAACAGCCCGACGCCGCCGTGACGCCTGGTACCACGCTGAACGGAATATGATGTGCTGCTAGCGCCTCCAGCTCCTCGCCGCCGCGGCCAAAAATAAAGGGATCGCCGCCTTTCAGCCGCACGACGCGCCTGCCGCGCTGCGCCTGCTCCAGCAGCAGCTGATTAATCTGCTCCTGCGGCACACAGTGGTGTCCGGCGCGCTTGCCGACGAAAATGCGCTCCGCGTCGCGGCGCACCAGGCTAAGTATCTCCTCAGAGACCAGCCGGTCATAGACAATCACGTCCGCCTGCTGGATCTGCTGCAGCCCTTTCAGCGTCAGCAGCCCGGCATCGCCCGGTCCAGCGCCCACCAGCGTCACCTCGCCCTGAGCGGGCAGCGCCTCGCTGAACAGTTCGTCGACCAGCTGCGCCGCGCGCGCGCCGTCGCCGTTGGCCAGCGTCTGCGCCAGCCGATCGCTGGTGAAAAAGCGCTCCCAGAAAAAGCGTCGCTGCGCCATTGAGGCGAAACGCTGTTTAACGCGCGCGCGCAGCGTGCCCGCCAGCGACGCCAGCTGGCCGAGATGCTGCGGCAGCATCGCCTCGATTTTTTCGCGCAGCAGGCGGGCCAGCACCGGCGCGCGGCCGCCGGAAGAGACCGCGACCATCAGCGGCGAACGATCGATAATCGACGGCATAATGGCGCTGGCCTGCTCCGGCGCGTCCACCAGATTACAGAAGATACGGCGCGCTTCGGCGGCCTGCGCGACCTGCTGATTCACCGCGTCGTCATCGGTGGCGGCGACCACCAGCCAGCACTCATCCAGCCAGGCGTCCTCGAACGCGCCCGAAATCAACGCCAGCTCGCCGCGATCGGCCCACTGCTGGAACGCAGGGGAAAAGCGCAGCGCGCCGACATGCAGATCGGCGCCGGCGGCCAGCAGCAGCCGCGCTTTGCGCTCGGCGACATCGCCGCCGCCTACCAGCAAACAGCGCTTGCCCTGCAGGCGACAAAAAAGGGGAAAATAGTCCATAGCGCATCCTGAAAGCGAGAAGAGAGGGCAGGCCGCCGACGCGCGGGGCGTCGGCGGCGTAGCATAGCATCAGGGCGAGGAGGAGATCAGGCGCAAACCTCGACCTTGCCCGCGTTGACGCGAACGGGATAAGCGGCGACAGAGCGCGACGCATCCTCCATACAGTGGCCGTCGCTGAGGCGGAAACGCTGTTTCTTCAGCGGACTGGCCACCCAGAGGCAGCCTTCATGCTCGGCGATAATGCCGCGCGACAGCACGCTGGCCTGGGCGAAGGGATCGATATTGCTGATGGCAAACAGCTCGCTATCGTCGCGCGGCCGGAAAATAGCGATCTGCTGGTTATTCACCAGCGCGCATACGCCGGTAGCGGGCAGGATTTGCTGCAGATCGCAGACGGGCGTCCACTGGCTCATACTTCGCTCTCCTCGATCAGGGTGACGGCGATGCGCTCTTCCGGCCGTGCGGGACGATGCTGACTGCGTTCGGCCACCATCTGCACGTTGGGATCGCGCAGCGGCGCGTTGATAAAGTGGGCGAAGCGCGCCTGCTGCGCGGGATCGTCCACCGCCTCTTTCCACTCGCAGCGCACGCGGGCGCGCAGCTCGCCTAGCTCCGCCTCCAGCTTGCTGTTGATGCCCAGCTTGTCGTCGACGATCACGCTGCGCAGGTAGTCGATGCCGCCTTCCAGACTCTCCAGCCACAGCGAGGTACGCTGCAGCCGATCGCCGGTGCGGATGTAGAACATCATAAAGCGGTCAAGGTAGGCGATCAGCGTATCGCTATCGAGGTCGGCCGCCAGCAGATCGGCGTGGCGCGGCTTCATGCCGCCGTTGCCGCAGACGTAGAGGTTCCAGCCTTTTTCCGTGGCGATAATACCGACGTCTTTGCCTTGCGCCTCGGCGCATTCGCGCGTGCAGCCCGAGACGCCAAACTTCATTTTGTGCGGCGTGCGGATGCCTTTGTAGCGATTCTCCAGCGCAATGCCGAAGCCGAGGCTGTCGCCGACGCCGTAGCGACACCAGGCGCTGCCGACGCAGGTTTTCGCCATGCGCAGCGCTTTGGCGTAGGCCTGGCCGGTTTCAAAGCCCGCGGCGATAAGCTGTGACCAGATAGCGGGCAGGTCGTCTTTCTGCGCGCCGAACAGGCCGATGCGCTGCGAGCCGGTGATTTTGGTGTAGAGATTGTAGCGTTCGGCAATCTCGCCAATCACCTTCAGTCCCTGCGGCGTGATTTCGCCGCCGGGCGAGCGCGGGATTACGGAGTAGGTGCCGTCTTTCTGAATATTGCCGAGGAAGAGATCGTTGCTGTCCTGCAGCGGCGTATGCTGCGGCGCCAGCACGAAATCGTTCCAGCACGACGCCAGCAGCGACGCCACCGTGGGTTTGCAGACTTCGCAGCCGTAGCCGGTGCCGTATTTCGCCAGCAGCGCGTCGAAGGTTTTAATCTCCTCGACGCGGATCAGGTGATAGAGCTCCTGACGCGAGTAGGGGAAGTGAGCGCAGAGATGATTGTTGACCTCGATGCCCTGACGGCTCAGCTCGGCGTTCAGCACCTGCGTCACCAGCGGAATGCAGCCGCCGCAGCCGGTACCGGCGCGGGTTTCGCTCTTCAGCGCGGCGACGGTATGGCAGCCGCCCTGGACCGCCTTGATGATGTCGCCTTTGCTGACGTCGAAGCAGGAGCAGATCTGCGCGCTATCCGGCAGCGAATCGACGCCCATTACCGGTTTTTCGCCGCTGCCGGCGGGCAGGATCAGCCCTTCTGGATTTTCGGGCAGCGGAATGGCGTTGAGCACCAGCTGCAGCAGATTGCCGTAGTCGCTGGTATCGCCCACCAGCACCGCGCCGAGCAGAGTTTTGCCATCTTCGCTGACGATCAGGCGTTTGTAGACCGAGCGGCTCTCATCCAGCCAGACGTAGCTGCGCGCGCGCGGCGTACGGCCGCGCGCGTCGCCGATGCCGCCGACGTCGACGCCGAGCAGCTTGAGTTTGGCGCTCATGTCGGCGCCCTGGAAGGCGCTGTCGCGGCCGGTTAAGGCGTCGCTCGCCACCTGCGCCATTTTATAGCCCGGCGCCACCAGGCCGAAGACGCGGTCCTGCCAGGCGGCGCACTCGCCGATGGCGTAAATCGCCGGATCGCTGGTACGGCAGCGGTCGTCCACGGCGATGCCGCCACGCTGACCGAGCGCCAGACCGCACTGCTTCGCCAGCTTGTCCTGCGGACGAATGCCGGTGGAGAAGACGATAAAGTCCACGTCGAGCGCGCTGCCGTCGGCGAACTCCAGCGTTTTGCCGCCCGCGGCGTGGTGCACGATCTGACGGGTATTTTTGCTGGTGTGCACCTGCACGCCCATCTCTTCGATTTTACGACGCAGCTGCTCGCCGCCCTGGACGTCGAGCTGCTCCGCCATCAATACCGGCGCGAACTCGATCACGTGGGTTTCCACGCCCAGGTTTTTCAGCGCGCCAGCGGCTTCCAGGCCGAGCAGGCCGCCGCCGATTACCGCGCCGCGTTTGCTACGGCGCGCGCAGGCTTCAATGGCGTTGAGATCTTCGATGGTGCGATAGACGAAGCAGTCGGCGCCTTCCGCGCCTTTGATCGGCGGGATCCAGGGGTAAGAGCCAGTGGCGAAAATCAGCGTGTCGTAACTCACCGCGCGGCCGGTATTGGAGTGGATCAGCTTCTCTTCGCGGTTGATGGTGATGGCGCGCTCGCCCAGCAGCAGATTAACCTGATGTTTTTCATAGTAGCCTTCGCGAACCAGAGAGAGTTCTTCGGCGGTATGGTGAGAGAAGTAGGCGGAAAGGTGAACGCGGTCATAGGCGACGCGGGGCTCTTCACAGAAGACGGTTAATGAAAACTGGCCGGGTTCGGCTTTGTCGATCAGCTCCTCAATAAAGCGATGCCCAACCATGCCGTTACCGATAACGACGACATTGTGCTTGCTCATGCTTGCCTCAAAATTGCGGGAATTGAGGCTACAATAGCGCGCCGTTTTTAGCTCATATTGATATACATCAAGCGCCTTTCTGTATACCTATTTTGAGGTATATCGCTGTTTATGAAGTACTTTTTGTAAGTTGTTCGATTTACTGAAAAAAAGAGCTGGATCACATTTCAGGGCAGGGAAAGAAGAGGGCGGCCTGCGCCGCCCTGTTTCATCAGTGCATCACGTGGCCGTGCTGGCGGTGTCGGGTGACAAAGCCCAGCAGCACGCACATCACGAACACCACGGCGTAGAGACCGTTCGCCGTCAGCAGCGCGGCATGGACGCCGCCTTGCTTCACGATCGGGCTGGTCACCACGAAGGTCAGCATGGTGCCGACCGTGCCGCAGGTGAGAATAAAGTTCACCAGCTTCGGCGAGGAGACTTTGGTCTGCAGCGAGCCGAGCGTAATGATGGTGGTGTAGATGGCGCTGGAGCTGAAGCCCAGAATCATAATCACCCAGCGCAGCATGCTGGCGTCTGTGGTGCTGACGAACCAGTACATCAGCAGCGTCGCCAGACCGGCCAGCACCATCAGGATGCGTTGCAGATCGAAGAAGCGCAGCAGGAAGCTAAAGACCCACATGCCGACCATATAGGCGGTCCAGAAGTTGCCGACCAGCTGGCCCGCGCTGGCGATATCCATGCCCATGGTTTTGGTGGCGTACTCCGGCACCCAGGAGATAAAGCCGAGCTGGCCGAGGATGTAGCAGAGTGCGGCCACGGCGAGAAACAGCACGCCGACGCCCCATTTCTCTTTCTCCACCGTCGGGCTGTTTTCCGGCTTGCGCAGCACCGGAAACTCGACGCACAGCGTCAGAACGAAAATGGCGACGTAGATAATCCCGATGCAGACGTAGACCCAGTACCACGGCAGCGCGCGCGCCAGCAGGATGCCGGCCAGCACCGGAAACAGCGTGCCGGCCATGCTGAAGAAGGAGTCGGTAAACAGCAAGCGCGAACCGCGCTGACGGCCTTCATACAGATGGGTGATCAGGAAAGTGCCGATCGACATGGTGATGCCGCTGACCACGCCCAGCACGAACATGCACAGCGAGAAGACAGAGAGATCGCGGCTGGTCATCAGGCCCAGCACCGCCAGCACCATCAGAATAAAGCCGAAAATCAGCTGGCGCTTCAGCGGCACGATAACCATCAGCCAGGCGTTCAGGAACACCGAGACCAGAATGCCGGCGTTCAGGAAGGTAAAGGTATTTCCCATGCTTTCAATCGGCAGCTGGAAATCCTTCGCGATGTCGCCCATGACCATGCCGGTGACGATCACCAGCGCGCCGGTCAGCGCGTACGAGAAAAAGCTTATCCAGGTAAGCCCGATACGATTACGATTTGTCATGTTTTGAACCTGTGGAAACCAGAGAGGGCGGCGTAAAACTGTCAGAAAGTGTAAACGGAACTGTGATCTTAATAAATAAAGACTGAAAATCAGTTTTCATATTTCATTCATAATGTGATTTATATCACGAAAACGTTTGCGCGGGCGATTCTGCTGGCTTGAGCAACCCGTGCGTAAATAACGGTAAAACGCTGGCTCTTGTATTTTATGCTCTTTACAATCAGTGTCGTTAAAAGCTGCTCTCCAAGGTAAGGACTCATTCATGCTTAAACGTACTCTTACAGCGGCGGTCGCCCTGTTTGCGCTCTCCTCCGTTTCCGTCTCGGCGCTGGCTGCCAAAGGCGATACGCACGTCCTGTTCACCACGTCCGCCGGTAATATCGAACTTGAACTGAATAATCAAAAAGCGCCGGTTTCGGTGAAAAACTTCGTCGACTACGTTAACAGCGGTTTTTACAACAACACCATTTTTCATCGCGTGATCCCGGGCTTTATGGTGCAGGGCGGCGGCTTTACCGCTGACATGCAGCAGAAACAGACCAACGCGCCGATCAAGAACGAAGCGGACAACGGTCTGCGCAACCTGCGCGGCACCATCTCTATGGCGCGCACCGCCGATAAAGACAGCGCCACCAGCCAGTTCTTTCTGAATGTCGCCGATAACGCCTTCCTTGACCACGGCCAGCGCGACTTCGGCTACGCGGTATTTGGTAAAATTGTGAAAGGAATGGACGTGGCCGATAAAATCGCCCAGGTCCCAACCAAGGATGTCGGCCCTTATCAAAATGTGCCGGTAAAACCGGTAGTTATCCTTTCCGCCAAAGTCCTGCCCTGACCTTCAGCGCCGCCATCCTCTGGCGGCCTCGCCTTGCCCGTCTCCGGCAAAGGGAAAATTTGCTCCTATACTCAGCTTCGAGAGTGTGGACAACCCTGAGCAGGAGGCGGCATGGCAAACAAACTCACCGAGAAACAGAAAAATACGCTCTGGCAGCAGCGACGCGTCGCCAGCTATCAGGCCAGCTGTCGGCTGGACGGCTTAACCCTGGCGGAGCCTGCCAGCGCTTACGAACAGGCTGACGCGGCCGAAGCGCGACTCGATTCGCTGAGGAGGCAGTATGGCGCCGAATAGCAGCGTTGCCCGCGATCCCTATCTGTGGCAGAACGACGATGTGCTGAAAAACCGTCTGGATATCCACGACGCCGCTCAATTGCGCAAGGCGGAACTGGCGTTCAGCGCCGCGCGCCTCGCCACCCTGGAGCTGGGGCCAGCCACCATCGGCCTGCCTTTCCTGCGCCATATTCACCGCACGCTGTTCCAGGATCTCTACGTCTGGGCGGGCGAGCTGCGCACCATTGATATCTGGCGCGACGACACGCCGTTTTGCCACTTCGAGTACATCGAAAAAGAGGGCAATACGCTGATGGACGCGCTGGAAGAGGAAGAGGGACTGCGCAATCTGGAAGAGGCGGATTTCGCGGCGCGCATCGCGCACTACTACTGCGAAATCGCGATGCTGCATCCGTTCCGCGCAGGCAACGGGCGCGCCCAGCGCATCTTCTTCGAGCAGTTGGCGCTGCACGCCGGCTATTTTCTCGACTGGCAGAAGGTCGAGCCAGCGCAGTGGCGCGAGGCCTGCCAGGCGGGCGCGGACGGCGATCTGGCGCCGCTGGAGGCGGTCTTTGCTCGCGTCGTGAGTCGCGCCAGCTTGTAAAACGCGTAGAATAGCGGCGGTTTTCTCAGTCAGGACGGACTATGCTGCTGCTAATCGACAACTATGATTCCTTTACCTGGAATCTTTATCAGTACTTCTGCGAGCTTGGCGCGCAGGTACGCGTAGTACGCAACGACGCTATCACGCTGGAAGAGATGGCGGCGCTGCCGCTGTCGCATCTGGTGATTTCGCCAGGGCCCTGTACGCCCGACGAGTCAGGTATTTCGATGGCGGCGATCCGCCACTTTGCCGGGCGCATTCCGGTGCTCGGCGTCTGCCTGGGCCACCAGGCAATCGCCCAGGCTTACGGCGCAAAAATAGTGCGCGCCCGCCAGGCGATGCACGGCAAAACCTCCGCTATCGCCCATAACCAGCGCGGCGTGTTCCGCAACCTCAACCATCCCCTGACCGTTACGCGCTACCACTCTCTGATCGTGGCATGGGACTCACTGCCCGACGCGTTCGAGATCACCGCCTGGAGCCTGAAAGAGGGCGAACCGGATGAGATGATGGGCTTTCGCCACCGGGAAATGGCGCTGGAAGGGGTGCAGTTTCATCCGGAAAGCATTCTGAGCGAGCAGGGGCACCAGCTGCTGCGTAATTTTCTTGAAACCTGAAGTTATGTTTGCCTTCGGTTGATTTATTATGCATATTTTATGACTATTATTTCACTGTGGCTCAATAAATAATCAAAGGTGGTCGTCGATGGCAGCGGAGAAAATTGCGGTAACGCGGGAAACGTTCGATAACGTCATTTTGCCTGTTTATGCACCTGCGCAGTTCGTGCCGGTCAAAGGCAAGGGCAGCCGCGTCTGGGATCAGCAGGGCAAAGAGTATATCGACTTCTCCGGCGGCATCGCCGTCACGGCGCTGGGCCACTGTCATCCGGCGCTGGTCGAGGCGCTGAAAACCCAGGGCGAAACCCTGTGGCATCTGAGCAACGTCTTTACCAACGAGCCGGCGCTGCGCCTTGCGAGCAAGCTTATCGACGCCACCTTCGCCGATCGCGTCTTCTTCGCCAACTCCGGCGCGGAAGCGAACGAGGCCGCTTTCAAGCTGGCGCGCTACTACGCCTGCCAGCGCCACAGCCCGTTCAAAAGTAAAATCATCGCCTTCCACAACGCGTTTCACGGGCGCACGCTGTTTACCGTTTCCGTCGGCGGCCAGCCGAAATACTCCGACGGCTTCGGGCCGAAACCGGCGGATATCGTGCACGTTCCCTTTAACGATCTCGAGGCGGTAAAAGCGGTTATCGACGACCATACCTGCGCCATCGTGGTCGAGCCGATTCAGGGCGAGGGCGGCGTGATGCCCGCGACGGCAGAGTTTATGCAGGGTCTGCGCGCGCTGTGCGATAAGCATCAGGCGCTGCTGGTGCTGGACGAGGTGCAGAGCGGCATGGGACGCAGCGGTAAGCTGTTCGCCTATGAGCACTACGGCGTGACGCCGGATATCCTCACCACCGCCAAAGCGCTGGGCGGCGGCTTCCCGGTCAGCGCCATGCTGACGACTGAGGATATCGCCTCAACTATGTCGCCGGGCGTACACGGCACCACCTATGGCGGCAACCCGCTCGCCTGCGCGGTCGCGGAAGCGGCGCTGGACGTGATCAATACGCCGGAGGTGCTGGAAGGCGTTCAGGCGCGTCGCGAGCAGTTCGTCGCGGCACTGAAGGCGCTCGACGCGAAGCGCGATCTCTTCTCAGAGATCCGCGGCAAAGGGCTGCTGATCGGCGCGGCGCTGAAGCCGCAGCACGCCGGTAAGGCGCGCGACATTCTTAACGCCGCAGCGGCGGAAGGGGTGATGGTGCTGGTGGCGGGCACCGACGTGATCCGCTTTGCGCCGTCGCTGGTGATTGAGCCCGCCGATATCGAAGAGGGCATGGCGCGCTTCGCCCGTGCGGTAGAACGCGCGCTGACCGCCTGACTATCCTTTCCGCAAATGTCTGATTAGCCAGCGACCATGGTGCGGCCGCTGGCTCCACGCCAGCGACGAGATGGTATGCATCACGTTAAGATGCTCCAGAATACGTTTCACATGCTGCTCCAGAATCGTCGTCGGCCCTTCATCCAGGTTCTCTACGCCCGCCATCACGTTAGTCTGCGATCCCGGTCCGTCATACTCCAGCCGCTGCTGGCAGCGCTGCAGCGCAACTTCGCACGACTGCAGATAGCGCTGCGCCAGGTCCGGCGTCAGCATGGTGTGCTCGCGGGCGAGGATAGTCATGGCGTTGATATGCTCGACGATAAACTGGCTGTGCGTCACCCACAGGCGCATATCTTTCAGGTACTGGGCGTTGAAGCCCGGCTCCTGCATCGCCTGATTGAGCGAGTTGAAGAGCGCGTTGTGCGCCTGATTGACCTGCATACGCTGCCAGGCCAGCTTCTTCGCCTCCTGCTCCGGCCCCAGCAGCAGCCGCAGCGCGTCCTGATAGGTTTCCAGCGCGTCGTGGGCGTTTTGACGCAGCAGCCCGCTCTGCCACTGCGGCCACAGCCACAGCATGCCGCCGAAGGCGATCAGGCAGCCCATCAGCGTGTCCATCAGGCGCGGCAGTAAAAACTGCGCGCCGTTCAGCGACAGCAGCTGCAGCGAGTAGACCGCCGTCACGGTAAAGCCAATCATCGACCAGCCGTAATATTTACGCGTCACCAGATAGCTCACCAGCGTCACCACCAGCATAAACAGCAGCACCAGCGATTCCGGCACCGCGAAGCGCAGCGAGGCGGCGGCGATCACCAGACCGGCGAAGGTGCCCAGCGCCCGGTGCTGGATGCGCACTCGCGTGGCGCTGTAACCGTTCTGGCTGACGAACATAATGGTCATCAGGATCCAGTAGGGCTTGGGAATATCGAACAGCATCGCCAGCGCGCTGCCGAACATCAGCATCACGGCGAAGCGCGCCGCGGTGCGCAGCGCGGCGGACTTTAGCGACAGATAGCTGCGCAGCGCGGGCAGCAGCGGCAGTCGGCGCTGGCGATCGGTCATCAGGTCGCGCTGGTAGAGCGGTTTTTGCGTGCGCAGCACGCGCGCGATGCGGCTGAAGTGGTAGTAGCAGAAGTGGCCCACCGGATTATCGGGATGCTGACGGGCGATTTTCTCCAGCGCGCCGAGCGGCTTCTCCATATCGAAACGACTCGGCAACTGATGGTAGAGAATGGCGTCGGCCAGCGCGCGCAGCCGCGCCGAGATGATTTTGGCGTTCCAGCGGATCACCGCTTCCGCATGGCTGCGCTCCACCAGCTTCTGCACCTCTTCCGGCTGATGCAGGCTGACGGAGATATGCTCCTGCAGGTCGAGCGCCACCTGAAACGCGCGCGTCAGCCGCTTGTGGCTGTTGTCGCGGCTGGCAGAGAGCATATGCATCTGCTGATAGCAGGTGTTGATCAGATCGACCGCTTTCTGCTGGCGCGCCAGCAGCGGCGGCAGCGCTTTTTCCGGGTCGGTAAGCTGGGTCAGCAGGGTATATTTCGCGTCGCAGTAGTCCGCCAGCTCGCGGTAGATCAGGCTCAGGGTTTCGCGCATCGGCTGCTCTTTCCACAGCCAGAACCAGAACCAGTTAAAGAGTCCGTACCAGAGCGTGCCGCCGATATAGAGCAGCGGCGGCACGTAGATCGGCATGCGGCCGATCAGGCTCAGCGTGAAGATGGCCGCCACCAGCGTGCCGGAGAGCAGGCGGCCGTGCAGCGGGCTGATTTCGCCGGTGACGCCCAGCAGCAGCGGCAGGACAAAGAGCACGGCAGGCAGCGGCACCCCTTTCAGGGTTAATAGCTGGATCAGAAAGCTGCCGAGCGCAAACAGCGAGCCGCCGACGATGAGACGTTTGAAGAAGCGCTTATGGGGCGTATCCAGACCCGCGACGTTGCAGCAGGCGGGAACCAGAGAGAAGAGCAGGCCTTTTTGCAGATCGCCGAACAGCCAGCCGAGCGCTACCGGAATGCAGAGCACCAGCGTCTGCCGCAGGGCATAGTTAACTTCGGGGTGATAGATGATTCGGCGCCACATCACTTCACTAAAAGCAGTAACGGCGTGACGGTGACATCACGCCGTGAGTGAGAGGAAATCAGCGGGTGCCGTAAACGACAATGGTTTTGCCGTGTGCGGAAATCAGATTCTGGTCTTCCAACATTTTCAAAATGCGGCCCACGGTTTCGCGCGAGCAACCAACGATTTGGCCAATTTCCTGACGAGTAATTTTGATTTGCATGCCGTCGGGATGCGTCATGGCGTCTGGCTGCTTCGCCAGGTTAAGCAGGGTTTGTGCAATACGTCCGGTCACGTCGAGGAAAGCTAAATTGCCCACTTTTTCCGATGTAACCTGCAGACGGCGCGCCATCTGCGAAGAGAGACGCATTAAAATATCCGGATTCACCTGGATGAGCTGACGGAATTTCTTATAGGAAATTTCCGCTACTTCGCACGCGGTTTTCGCGCGTACCCAGGCGCTACGCTCCTGACCTTCTTCAAACAGGCCAAGCTCGCCGATAAAATCACCCTGATTCAGGTAAGAGAGGATCATCTCTTTGCCCTCTTCATCTTTGATCAGCACCGCAACGGAACCTTTCACGATGTAGTAGAGGGTTTCAGCCTTCTCACCCTGATGAATCAGCGTACTTTTGGATGGATATTTGTGAATATGGCAATGGGACAGGAACCATTCGAGTGTAGGGTCTGTTTGCGGTTTGCCGAGAACCATTCGCTATTATCCTCTGTTGTAATCGTGCCCAAAACGCGGGGGAATTAGTCCCTGCCAGGCGATGAAAGCTTCAAGCGTTTCCCCTAAAGGAGATTATTCGGGCCTTATTTTGCGCCAGGCGCTTGATGTGTCCCGTCTTCGTCCCTAACAGAACGAACTATTTTCAGCACTGTTTGTAGCACAGCTTTTGCCGACTGTCTTCTGTTGTCTCGCTTCAGCAAAGGGGGGATTACTCTGGATTGCTGTTTGCCAGGTGAACGCGTACTCTGGCGGCAAACGGGCTATTCTCGAGGTGGAAACATGCAGGCAAGAGTGAAGTGGGTCGAAGGATTAACCTTTCTCGGCGAGTCGGCGTCGGGACATCAGATCCTGATGGACGGCAACTCCGGCGATAAAGCGCCCAGTCCGATGGAGATGGTGCTGATGGCTGCGGGCGGCTGTAGCGCCATCGACGTGGTCTCTATTTTGCAAAAAGGCCGCAACGATGTGGTGGACTGCGAGGTGAAGCTGACCTCGGAGCGTCGCGAAGAGGCGCCGCGCCTGTTTACCCATATTAATCTGCATTTCGTGGTCACCGGCAAGGCGCTGAGCGATAAAGCGGTCGCGCGCGCGGTGGATCTCTCGGCGGAGAAGTACTGTTCGGTGGCGTTAATGCTGGGCAAAGGCGTAGAGATGACCCATAGCTATGAAGTGGTCGCGCTGTAAAACATAAACTTTTTGGCAAGGTGCTCACGCGGGTGAGAGGGGCCGATCGCAAAGTCGCTCAAGGCATCCATGCTCGCTCGGCCCGCGACATCCCTGTCGCGGGACGCTTTGCTCTTCTGCCCATCTCGCCCGCGTTTTACGCTTATGAGCCGTCTACTCATTGTTTGGTCAGGCGATCTGTTTGCCTTCCATCAGCCGCTGCACCAGCGGCGCCATAATCAGCTCCATCGCCAGCCCCATCTTGCCGCCCGGCACCACCAGCGTATTGATGTGCGAAATAAATGAGCCCTGCAGCATCGCCAGCAGATAGGGAAAGTCGATATTCTCCAGCCCGCGAAAGTGAATGACCACGAAGCTCTCGTCCAGCGACGGAATTTCGCGCGCGGCGAACGGGTTCGAGGTATCGACGGTCGGAACGCGCTGGAAGTTAATGTGGGTGCGCGAGAACTGCGGCGTGATGAAGTTGATGTAATCCTCCATCGAGCGCACCACCGAGTCCATCACCGCCTCGCGCGAGTGGCCGCGCTCGCCGGTGTCGCGCACCAGCTTCTGGATCCACTCCAGGTTGACGATCGGCACCACGCCCACCAGCAGATCGACCTTCTCCGCCACGTTATGCTGCTGCGTGACGACGCCGCCATGCAGCCCCTCGTAAAACAGCACGTCGGTATTTTCCGGCAGCGGCTGCCACGGCGTAAAGGTGCCCGGCACCTGGTTCCAGGGCACCGCTTCGTCGTAGGTGTGCAGATATTTGCGCGACTGGCCTTTGCCCGCATTGCCGTAGTCGATAAAGGTCTGCTCCAGCAGGCCGAAGTCGTTGGCTTCCGGGCCGAAATAGCTGACGTGGCGCCCTAAATCGCGCGCCTTGCGGATAGCCATATCCATTTCCGGCCGCGTATAGCGGTGGAAGCTGTCGCCTTCCAGCTCGGCGGCGTGCAGACTGAGCTGCTGGAAAATTTTCCGAAACGCCAGGCTGGTGGTGGTGGTGCCGGCGCCGCTGGAGCCGGTTACCGCAATAATCGGGTGTCGTGCTGACATGGAAAAGCTCCCTGTGAAGTCGGGCGATGAGCATTGTTAACACGAAAAGCGCCTCGACGCATCAGCCGCGGAATTCGCTGCGCGGCATGATATTGATGGTTTCATGCAGTTCCGACCAGACCAGCACCACGTCGCCGCGCTCCAGCTGGCGGCGCACGTCGGCCACCTTTTGCGCCAGGCTGCGCTCCTGCTCGCCATAGTCGGTGCCTTCACGCAGCACAAAGGCTTCGATCAGGTTGGTAAGGGTATCGGGATCGAGCTGTTGCCAGGGAATAATCATGATGATAGCCACTGTGTAAGCCACTGCGGCACACGCTGCTCGAGCCACATCTGCGGTTGACGCAGCGTGCCGCCGACAAAGCCAACGTGTCCGCCATGCGGCGTGAGTTGATAGGTGGTACTGGCTGAGAGCCGATCCGGCTGCGGGATCACCTCGTCAGTCATAAAAGGATCGTCTTTCGCGTGAATGATCAGCAAGGGCTTACGCACATTTTTCAGCAGCGGCATGGCGCTGGCGCGACGGTAGTAGTCGCCCGCGTCAAGAAAGCCGTGGGCGCGGGCGGTAATGGCGTCGTCGAAGTCGCGCAGGCGACGCAGCGCCCTGAGCTGCGGCAGATCCACCGGCAGCGTTCCCGGCCAGGCGAGGAGCTTGCGCTCGGCGTTCTTTTTTAGCTGGTCGAGCAGATAGCGCTGATAAAAGCGCGAAAAGCCCTGTTCCAGCTTCAGGCTGCACGGCTCCAGCAGCAGCGGCGCCGAGACGATGACGCCGGCGTCGAGCGGCGCGGCGTCGCCCAGCCTGCCGAGCAGGCAGCCCAGCATATTGCCGCCCAGCGAGACGCCGACCGCAGCGGTCGGCACATCGCCCCAGCGCGTTTTCAGCCAGCGCAGAAAAAAGGCGGCGTCTTCGGTTTCGCCGGAGTGATAGATGCGATGCAGGCGATTCGGCTCGCCGCCGCAGCCGCGAAAGTGCATCACCACGCCAAGCCAGCCCTGACGCTGGCAGGCGTGCATCAGCCCGTGAGCGTAAGGGCTGTGGAAGTTGCCCTCCAGACCGTGAAACAGCACCACGCGCGGCTTATGGCTCGCCAGCTGCGGATCTTCGCTCCAGGCGAGATCGACGAAGTCGCCGTCCGGCAGGTCGAGGCGCTGCCAGTGCGGACGCAGCAGCAGACGACGGCGCACCAGACGCGGCAGCACCGTCTGCAGATGCGGATTGCGCAGGGCGCGCGGCGGCATAAAGCTCGCCGCTGCGTCAGGAGTAAAATTCATGTCGCCAGCACTTGTCGGATCCATATCACACTGTTAGCTTCGTTAGGTTTGTTGTGAGTCTGGGGTGAGGAGCACCCGTTCATGGAACTGAGCCTGTTTTTCTCAATGTTAGGTTTTCTCTGGGTCGCTGCTATCACGCCAGGCCCTAATAATATGTTACTCACCGCGTCCGGCGCCAATTTCGGCTTCTGGCGTACTGTGCCGCTTATGATCGGCATTATGATCGGTATGCAGCTGATGCTGCTAATGGTGGCGTTCGGCGTCGGCAGCCTGATCCTGCTCTATCCCGCGCTGCACCTCTTTCTGAAGATTGCCGGTAGTCTCTATCTGCTCTGGCTGGCGTGGAAAATCGCCACCGCCGCCTATGAAGAGCTGGAAACCGGCGACGCGCCGCCGAAACCGATGCCGTTCTGGCAGGGCGGACTGCTGCAGCTGATCAATCCGAAAGCCTGGCTGATGGCGCTGGGCGCGATCGCCAGCTTCAGCCTTGCCGGCTCCGCCTATCTGCACTCGGTGACGGCCATTAGCTTCGGCATGTTCCTGGTTAACCTGGTGGCGGGCATTATCTGGATCGGCTTCGGCGCGATGATCGGCCGCATTCTACGCAGCCGCCGCGCCTGGACGATTTTTAACCTGGCGATGGGCCTGCTGACCGCCGCCTGCGTGCTGCTGATTTGGCGCTGAGCTAGCTGGAGGCGCGCTCAACGCGCCTCCACGGCAGCACTTCGCGCACGACGGGCGACGCCGGACGGCGAATGCGCTGCAGTAAAAGCTGCACGCTGCGCGCGCCCAGCTGATACATCGGCTGCTCGACGGTGGTGAGCGGCGGGTTGAGGCTGCTGGTGAAGGGAATGCCGTCAAAGCCGACGACGGCGAGATCCTCCGGCACGCGCAGGCCCGCCTCACGCGCGGCGTGCACCACGCCCACCGCCAGCACGTCCGATACCGCGAGCACCGCATCCGGCGGTTCGGGCTGCTGCAAAAGCTGGCGCAGCGCCTGGCTGCCCGCCTCGCATGAAATCTCCTCTGCATAAGCCACGCCACGCCACGACAGCGCCAGCTGATCCAGCCCTGCGCGATAGCCCGCCTCCCGCTGGTGTGAATAGAGGTAGCGCATATCGCTGTTCACCAGCCCGATACGGCGGCGGCCTTTGCCCGCCAGATAGCGCACCGTCTCCTGCGCCGCGTCGCGATTGTCGATAGCGACGGAAGAGGCCGGTATAGCGGGATCGTATTCCGCGCACTGCACCCAGGGCGCGTCGCCGATAAGAGCGGCGATATCCTGCAACGCCGACGCCGCATCCATAGTGATGACGCCATCCACCACTTTGCCGGTCAGCAGGCCGAGATAGGCGGATTCTCGCCGCAGCTGCGAGGCGGAGTTGCAGAGCAGAATATGGTAGCCCTGCGCCTCTGCTTCCGCTTCGATGCCCTGCACCACGCGCGAGCAGAAAGGATTCGTGATATCAGAGATCAGCACCAGCAGCATATGGCTCTGGGCGGTGCGCAGCTGGCGCGCCAGCAGATTAGGCTGATAGTCGCTGGCGGAGATCGCCGCCAGCACCCGATCGCGCGTATCTGCTTTCACCCCTGGATGATCGTTAAGCACGCGGGATACCGTTGCTTTTGATACGCCCGCCAGCAGCGCGACCTTCTCGATGGACATGTTGCCGCAACCCTTTTTTCGTCGGTTTACCGTAGAGCCTTATCAATAGCACAGCGGCAATGTGAGCGCCTGCCATTTTGTCTGAATAGTGGGGTGTCCATTGCCAGATTTCGCATCAGCTTTGCCGATCATGATCTAAGAACATCTGTTTATTAAGAATAATTTTTAATTCCTTTATGAAATCATCGTCGCTGGCGACACTGCGCCCATCATCAGATCCCGGCGGAGTGCGACATCATGGCAGTAAAAAGACCCTTAACGATTCTGGCCGCAGCGCTTTCGCTGCTGGTCTTTCAGGCGCAGGCCGTCAACGTGACGGTGGCGTATCAGACCTCCGCCGAACCGGCCAAAGTCGCGCAGGCGGACAACACCTTCGCCAAAGAGAGCGGCGCGACCGTCGACTGGCGTAAGTTCGACAGCGGAGCGGGCGTGCTGCGCGCGCTGGCGTCGGGCGACGTGCAGATCGGCAATATCGGCTCCAGCCCGCTGGCGGTGGCCGCCACGCAGCAGCTGCCGATCGAGGCCTTTTTACTGGCGTCCCAGCTCGGCAACTCCGAGGCGCTGGTAGTGAAGAAAAGCATTAGCGGCCCGAAAGATCTGATCGGCAAGCGCATCGCCGTGCCCTTTATTTCCACCACCCACTACAGCCTGCTGGCGGCGCTGAAGCACTGGGGCATCAAGCCGACCGAGGTGCAGCTGGTGAACCTGCAGCCGCCCGCGATTATCGCCGCCTGGCAGCGCGGAGATATCGACGGTGCCTACGTCTGGGCGCCCGCCGTCAACCAGCTGGAGAAAGACGGCAAGGTGCTGACCGATTCTTCCCAGGTTGGGCAGTGGGGATCGCCGACGCTCGACGTCTGGGTGGTGCGCAAAGATTTCGCGAAAGCGCATCCTGAGGTAGTGACCGCCTTCGCCCGCAGCGCCCTCGAAGCGCAGAAACCCTATATCGATAACCCCGACGGGTGGCTCAAGCAGCCGGATAACCTGAGCAAGCTTTCGCGCCTGAGCGGCGTGCCGGAGGCGCAGGTGCCGGATCTGGTGAAGGGCAATACCTATCTCACGGCGCAGCAGCAGGTAGAACAGCTGGGCAAGCCGGTAAATAAAGCCATCGTCGATACGGCGCATTTCCTGAAAGAGCAGGGCAAAGTGCCGCAGGCGAACGCCGACTACAGCGACTTCGTCACCACCCGCTTTGTTGAGCCGCTGGCGAAACAGTAAGGAGAACCCCATGCTGCGCATCGCTCATCTCAACGCGCGTTATGACGGACGACCCGCGCTGCAGGATATCAACCTGCAGCTGGACAAAGGCGAACTGCTGGTGGCGCTCGGCCCGTCGGGCTGCGGCAAAACCACGCTGCTGAACCTGATCGCCGGCTTTTTGCCGGTCGAGTCCGGCAGCATCACGCTGGAGGGGAAAACCATCAGCGGGCCGGGCGCGGAACGCGGCGTGGTGTTTCAGCATGAAGGGCTGCTGCCGTGGCGCAACGTGCTGGACAATGTCGCGTTCGGTTTGCAGCTTGCAGGAATGGCGCGCGGCGAGCGCAACGCTATCGCACGGCGGCTGATTAAGAAGGTGGGGCTGGAAGGGGCGGAGAACCGTCCCATCTGGCAGCTCTCCGGCGGCCAGCGCCAGCGCGTCGGCATCGCCCGCGCGCTGGCGGCGGATCCGCAGCTGCTGCTGCTCGACGAGCCTTTCGGCGCGCTGGACGCCTTTACCCGCGAGCAAATGCAGACCCTGCTGCTGACCCTGTGGCGCGACAGCGGCAAGCAAATTTTTCTTATCACGCACGATATCGAAGAGGCGGTGTTTCTCGCCAGCGAGCTGCTGCTGCTTTCGCCAGGGCCGGGCCGCATCGTGGAGCGCCTGAAGCTTAACTTCGGTCAGCGCTTCGCCGCTGGCGAACCCTGCCGCGCCATCAAATCCGATCCCGCCTTTATTGCGCAGCGCGAATATGTGCTGAGCCGGGTGTTCGAGCAGCGGGAGGCCTTTGCATGAGCGCGGTGATCAACGACAAAACCACGGCGGCGCGTCGCCGCCTGCGCTGGCCTTTTTCCCGTTCGTTCAGCCTGAGCCTGCTGAGCCTGGCGCTGCTGCTGCTGATCTGGTGGAGCATTACGGCGCTGGGGCTGATTAGCCCGCTGTTTCTGCCAGCGCCGCAGCAGGTGCTGAGCAAGCTGCTGCTGATCGCCAGCCCGCAGGGCTTTATGGACGCCACGCTGTGGCAGCATCTCGCCGCCAGCCTGACGCGCATGCTGGTCGCCCTGTTCGCCGCAGCGGCCATCGGTATTCCGGTCGGCATCGCGATGGGCCTGAGCCCGGCGGTGCGCGGCCTGCTCGACCCGTTGATTGAGCTCTACCGTCCCGTGCCGCCGCTCGCCTATCTGCCGCTGATGGTGATCTGGTTCGGCATCGGCGAGACCTCCAAAATCCTGTTGATCTATCTGGCAATTTTTGCGCCGGTCACGCTCTCGACTCTGGCGGGCGTGCGCAATACGCAGCAGGTGCGCATCCGCGCCGCGCAGTCGCTGGGCGCCAGCCGCTGGCAGCTGCTGCGCTGGGTGATCCTGCCTGGCGCGCTGCCGGAGATCCTGACCGGTCTGCGCATCGGCCTTGGCGTCGGCTGGTCGACGCTGGTGGCGGCGGAGCTGATCGCCGCGACGCGCGGGCTCGGCTTTATGGTGCAGTCCGCCGGCGAATTTCTGGCGACTGACGTCGTGCTGGCGGGCATCGCGGTTATCGCGCTGATTGCCTTTACCTTAGAACTCGGGCTGCGCGCCCTGCAGCGTCGTCTGACGCCCTGGAATGGAGAACAATCATGAACGAAAAGCTAAACATTACCGCGCTCGGCCCTTACATTGGCGCGCAGGTGGCGAATCTCGATTTAACCCGGCCGCTCAGCGACGCCCAGTTTGAACAGCTCTATCACGCGCTGCTGCGCCATCAGGTGCTGTTTCTGCGCGACCAGCCGGTTACGCCGCACCAGCAGCGCGCGCTGGCGGCGCGCTTCGGCGACCTGCATATCCATCCGGTTTATCCGCATGCCGAAGGCGTAGAGGAGATTATCGTGCTGGATACCCATCAGGATAATCCGCCGGACAACGACAACTGGCACACCGACGTGACCTTTATCAATACGCCGCCGGCGGTGGCGATTCTGGCGTCGAAGCTGCTGCCCGAGACAGGCGGCGATACCCTGTGGGCGAGCGGCATCGCCGCGTATGAGACCCTGTCGGCGCCGATCAAAACCCTGCTGGAAGGATTGCATGCCGAGCACGATTTCAAAAAGTCGTTCCAGGAGTATAAATATCGTCGAAGCGAAGAGGAGCATCAGCGCTGGCAAGAGGCGGTGGCGAAGCATCCGCCGGTGCAGCATCCGGTGATCCGCACCCATCCGGTGAGCGGACGCAAGGCGCTGTTTGTTAATGAGGGATTTACCACGCGCATTGTCGAGCTGAGCGAGAAAGAGAGCCACGCCGTGCTGGAGCTGCTCTATGCGCATGCGACTAAGCCGGAGTTTCAGGTGCGCTGGCGCTGGCAGCCGAACGACGTGGCGATCTGGGATAACCGCGTGACGCAGCACTATGCGAATGCGGATTATTATCCGGCAAGGCGCATTATGCATCGGGCGACGGTGCTGGGGGATCGGCCTTTTTAAAACGTCCGTACCGGGCTGCGACCGCGCGGCTGGCGCCTTGTCTCGCTCCGGTACGATCGTTTTAAGTCCGCGAAAAGCGAAAAGTCAGGAGGCGAGCATCGCCTCCAGCTGCTCCTGGGCATCCAGCCACGCCATCTCCACCTCTTCCAGCGCCGCTTTGCTCTCTGCCTGACGCTGCAGCGCCGCGGTCAGATCCGCTTTGCGGGATGGATCGTAGATGTCGCCGTCGGCCAGCTGATTTTCCGCTTCGGTGAGCTGGCTCTGCCATTTCGCCATCTGCTTCTCCAGCTTCTCGATCTCTTTGCGCAGCGGCTGCGTCTGCGTGCGCAGCTCAGCCTCACGACGCTTCTGATCTTTGCGCGCCTGCGCGCTATTGCCGTTGTCCTGCTTCGGCGCGGCGTCCGCCTGCGCCTGCTGTTTCTGCAGGTCGCTCAGCCACTGCTGATAATCCTCCAGATCGCCCGGGAAGACATCGACCTTGCCGTCATGCACCAGATAGAGATCGTCGGTGGTGGCGCGCAGCAGATGACGATCGTGCGAGACCACCACCAGCGCGCCTTCGAAATCGATCAGCGCTTCGGTCAGCGCCTGGCGCATATCGAGATCGAGGTGGTTGGTCGGTTCGTCGAGCAGCAGCAGGTTAGGGCGTTGCCAGACGATCAGCGCCAGCACCAGCCGCGCCTTTTCGCCGCCGGAGAAGCGCGCCGTGACTTCGCTGACCTTGTCGCCCTGGAAGCCGAAGCCGCCAAGATAGTCGCGCAGCTGCTGCTCCAGCACCTTCGGCGCGATGCGCGCCAGATGCTGCAGCGGTGACTCGTCGCTGCGCAGATACTCCAGCTGATGCTGTGCGAAGTAGCCCAGCTTAATGCCTTTCGCCAGCCCGACTTCGCCGTCGAGCGGAGTCAGTTCGCCTGCCAGCAGCTTAATCAGCGTCGATTTGCCCGCGCCGTTGCGGCCCAGCAGGCCGATGCGCGAGCCCGGCACCAGATTGAGCTTGATAGCGTCGAGAATAATGCGCTCGCCGTAGCCTGCGGTGACTTTCTCCATCTTCAGCAGCGGGTTGGGCAAACTTTCCGGCGCGCGGAAGCTGAAGCTGAAGGGGTTGTCGACGTGCGCCGGCGCGATCATCTCCATGCGCTCCAGCATCTTAATGCGGCTCTGCGCCTGCTTCGCTTTTGAGGCCTTGGCGCGAAAGCGGTCGATATAGCTTTGCAGGTGCGCCACTTTCTCCTGCTGGCTTTCAAACAGCGCCTGCTGCTGCGCCAGCTTAGCGACACGCTGGCGTTCGAACGAGCTGTAGTTGCCGGTGTACTCGTAGAGGCTTTCCTGCTCGATATGGATGATCTTATCCACTACCGGATCGAGGAAGTCGCGGTCGTGCGAGATCAGGATCAGCGTGCCTTCGTAGCTTTTCAGCCAGCGTTCCAGCCAGATCACCGCGTCGAGATCGAGGTGGTTGGTGGGTTCGTCAAGCAGCAGCAGATCTGAACGGCAGACCAGCGCCTGAGCAAGGTTAAGGCGCATACGCCAGCCGCCGGAGAAGTCGCTCACCGGACGGTTCAACTGCTCCTGGCTAAAGCCGAGGCCGTGCAACAGGCTTGAGGCGCGGGCGTGAATACTCCACGCCTGAATCGCGTCCAGCTTGCCGTGCAGCAGCGCGATGGCGTTGCCGTCGTTACGCTGGTTGGCGTCCGCCAGCTGCGCCTCAAGCTCGCGGTATTCGCGATCGCCGTCGATAACGTATTCCAGCGCCGGTTTGCTCAGCGCCGGGGTCTCCTGGTTAACCCAGGCCAGCGCCCAGTTGCCGGGAAAGGTCACGCCGCCCGCGTCGCTGGCGATCTCGCCTTTTAACAGCGACAGCAGGGTCGATTTACCGCAGCCGTTTTTACCCACCAGGCCGACTTTCTGACCGGGATTGATGGTGGCGGAAGCGTTATCGAGCAGCACGCGGACGCCGCGGCGGATTTGCAGAGAAGAAAAGACAATCATAAGCGCCGTATCGTCAGAATATGTTAATTTACCCACCACATAATTAGAGGGTGTCGCGTCGTGCATGGTAGCGGAAAAGCGCCGCTATGACGACGCTTTGGAAGAGGATAACTATGTCGCAGCCAGCAAAAGTTTTGCTGCTTTACGCCCATCCGGAAACGCAGGAGTCGATAGCGAATCGGGTCCTGCTGCAGTCGGCGCAGAAACAGGAGAACGTCACCGTACACGATCTGTACGCGCACTATCCTGATTTTTTTATCGATATTCACTATGAACAGCAGCTGCTGCGCGAACATCAGGTGATCGTTTTCCAGCATCCGCTTTATACCTATAGCTGTCCCGCGCTGCTGAAAGAGTGGCTGGATCGCGTGCTGTCGCGCGGCTTCGCCAACGGCGTCGACGGCAACGCGCTGGAAGGCAAATACTGGCGCAGCGTGATCACCACCGGCGAGCCGGAGGCGGCCTATCAGCAGAACGGCCTTAACCGCTATTCCATGTCGGACATTATGCGCCCGTTCGAACTGACCGCGCAGATGTGCCGCATGCACTGGATGACGCCGATGATCCTTTACTGGGCGCGGCGACAGCCGAAAGAGGTGATGAGCCATTTCGCCAGCGCCTATGGCGAATGGCTTGCCGCGCCGCTGCCCAACGGAGGTCTCTGATGGAAGGACAAACGCTGCTGACCGCAGGCGTGATCTATCTGGTGGCGGCGGTGCTGATTGTGCCCATCGCCGCGCGTCTCGGCATTGGCGCGGTGCTGGGCTATCTGGTGGCCGGTATCGCTATCGGCCCCTGGGGACTGGGCTTTATCAGCGACGTCGATGAGATCCTGCACTTCTCGGAACTGGGCGTGGTATTCCTGATGTTTATCATCGGGCTGGAGCTGAACCCGTCGAAGCTCTGGGCGCTGCGGCGTTCGATTTTCGGCGTCGGCGCGGCGCAGGTGCTGATCTCCGCCGGCATCCTCGGCGCGCTGCTGTGGCTGAGCGACTTTAGCTGGCAGGCCGCGGTGATTGGCGGCATCGGCCTCGCTATGTCCTCGACCGCGATGGCGCTACAGCTGATGCGCGACAAAGGGATGAACCGCAGCGAGGCGGGGCAGCTCGGTTTTTCAGTGCTGCTGTTCCAGGACCTGGCGGTGATCCCGGCGCTGGCGCTGGTGCCGCTGCTGGCGGGCAGCGACAGCGGCAATATCGACTGGATGAAGATCGGCATGAAGGTGCTGGCGTTCGCCGGCATGCTGGTGGGCGGGCGCTACCTGCTGCGGCCGATTTTCCGCTTTATCGCCGCCTCCGGCGTGCGCGAGGTCTTTACCGCCGCCGCGCTGCTGCTGGTGCTGGGCTCGGCGCTGTTTATGGACGCCCTCGGACTGTCGATGGCGTTGGGCACCTTTATCGCCGGCATTCTGCTGGCGGAAAGCGAGTACCGCCACGAACTGGAAGTCGCTATCGATCCCTTTAAAGGGCTGCTGCTCGGGCTGTTCTTTATCTCCGTCGGCATGGCGCTCAACCTCGGCGTGCTCTATACCCATATTCTGGAGATCCTGCTCGGCGTGCTGATTCTGGTCACGGTGAAGACGCTGGTGCTCTATGTGCTGGCGCGGGTCTATGGCCTGCGCAGCTCCGAGCGTCAGCAGTTCGCCGGCGTGCTGAGCCAGGGCGGCGAATTCGCCTTTGTACTCTTTTCCGCCGCCTCGTCGGCGCGCCTGTTCGCTGGCGATCAGCTACCGCTGCTGCTGGTGACGGTCACGCTGTCGATGATGACCACGCCGCTGCTGATGCAGGCGATCGATAAGCTGCTGGCGCGGCGCTTTAATGAAGTGGACGAAGATGGCGAAAAGCCGTTCGTAGAGGATGACCAGCCGCAGGTCATTGTGGTGGGCTTCGGCCGAATGGGGCAGGTGGTGGGCCGTCTGCTGATGGCCAATAATAAAAGGATCACGGTGCTGGAGCGCGATATCAGCGCAGTCAGCCTGATGCGCAAGTACGGCTACAAGGTTTACTATGGCGATGCCACCGAGCTGGAGCTGCTGCGCGCCGCCGGCGCGGCCAGCGCGCAGTCGATTGTCATCACCTGCAACGAGCCGGAAGATACCATGGCGATCGTGCATCTCTGTCAGCAGCACTTTCCGCAGCTGGAGATCGTGGCGCGGGCACGCGGACGCGTCGAGGCGCACGAGTTGCTGCTGGCGGGCGTCACGCAGTTTTCGCGTGAAACCTTCTCCAGCGCGCTGGAGCTGGGACGCAAAGCGCTGATTTCGGTCGGCATGCATCCGCACCAGGCGCAGCGCGCGCAGCTGCACTTCCGCCGTCTCGATATGCGCATGCTGCGCGAGCTGATGCCGAATCACACGGACAACGCCCAGATCTCCCGCGTGCGCGAGGCGCGGCGCGAGCTGGAGGATATTTTCCAGCGCGAGATGCAGCATGAGAGACGACAGATCGACGACTGGGACGAAGATCAGTAACAGCAAACAGGTTAACTACTATGCGTAAAAGATTTATTGCCGGTGCGGTTTGCCCGCACTGTCAGGAAAAAGACACGCTGGCGATGTGGCGAGAAAACAACGTTGACGTCGTGGAGTGCGTGAAGTGCGGACACCAGATGCGCGAGGCGGATAAGCAGGTTCGCGATCAGGTTCGCAGCCAGGAGCAAGTGATCGGTATTTTCCATCCCGAGTAGCGAAATGGCGCAGCTTTTTTTACGCTTAAACTTACAGCGGGATTGAATTCCGATACAATCGGCGCCACTAACGCTGAGGTTACTCGCATCGCGTAAGAGGCGATCTCAGCCCCGAACCTTTCTGGTTGGTGTTATTGCACGTAAGAATAGACCAATGAGACGGGATCTTAGTTCTCAACGGTTAGGAGATATCATGAAAGTAGCAAAAGACCTGGTGGTGAGCCTGGCCTATCAGGTACGTACAGAAGATGGTGTGTTGGTTGACGAGTCGCCGGTAAGTGCGCCGTTAGACTATCTGCACGGTCATGGTTCCCTGATTTCTGGTCTGGAAAAAGCGCTGGAAAATCACGATGTCGGCGACAAGTTTGACGTGCATATTCCGGCTAACGATGCATACGGCCAGTACGACGACAACCTGGTGCAGCGCGTACCTAAAGACGTCTTTATGGGCGTTGACGAACTGCAGGTTGGCATGCGCTTCCTGGCGGAAACCGATCAGGGTCCGGTTCCGGTTGAAATCACCGAAGTGGAAGACGAGCACGTCGTGGTTGACGGCAACCACATGCTGGCGGGTCAGAACCTGAACTTCAATGTGGAAGTCGTCGCGATCCGCGAAGCGACTCCGGAAGAGCTGGCGCACGGCCACGTTCACGGCGAGCACGGTCATGACCATGACCACGATCATGACCACGATCACGGCAACGGCGGCTGCGGCAGCCACGGCGGTTGCGGCTGCAACCACTAAGCTGTGCGAGACAGATGACAAGGCCACCAGACGGTGGCCTTTTCTTTTGCTCATTTTGCGATCGAAGAATGCGCGAGCAAGCGGCGAGGCAAGGCGCCAGGAAGCGGGAGAGCGGAGCATACCGCGGTATGTGAGCATCTCCGGCTGACGCAGCAACGCGGCATCGCTGCTGCGCAGCCATTCTGAACATATCAGTAATGCGGAGGCGGCGTCTCTTCCGACTGCGACGCCACCATCGACGGCGCGGCCGCTTTCAGCTTATCCAGCAGCAGGCGCTGCTGCTCGCGCATTTTCGCCATTTCCAGCTCATGCTGCACCACCGTCTGATTAAGCTGATCGATGGTCAGCTCCTGAAAGGCCAGCTTGCTTTCCAGCGCTTCAAGCCGTTGTTCCCACTCTGATTGTTGCATGACCTCTCCTTATAGTACGACGCTGCGAATCTCGCATCAGGCGCTGATTCTACGGCTTCCCCTGTAAGAATCACCCGATTTCTTTGCCGCCTCGCCTGTAAAGGGTTGAATAACGCCTTTTGCAGCATCATCTCTGATGAAACTTCCTGATGCAAAAAAGGTCGGAGGAGAACCGGGTAATTACGCTGCGGGAGTGTTCGCCGCTGCCGCGTACAGTTATAGTGTGGAGCTTTAGTCCGCAATAATTCCCGAGGTGAGACGCTTCGGTTTTGGAGAAAGGATGAAATCACTGTTTAAAGTCACAATGTTAGCCACCACCATGGCCATCGCGCTGAACGCGCCGCTGGCAATGGCAGCCGAAGCGACCGCAGCGCCTGCTGCGAGCGATGCGGCACCGCAGGCGCCGAAAAATGCGGCCTTCAAAAATGAAGACCAGCAATCAGCCTATGCTCTGGGCGCCTCGCTGGGTCGCTACATGGACAACTCCCTGAAGGAACAGGAGAAACTGGGCATCAAGCTGGACAAAGATCAGCTGATCGCTGGCGTTCAGGATGCGTTTGGCGGCAAGAGCAAACTCTCCGATCAAGAGATCGAGCAGACCCTGCAGGCCTTTGAAGGCCGCGTGAAAGGCGCTGCCCAGGCGAAGATGGAAAAAGACGCGAAAGAGAACGCCGATAAAGGCACCGCTTTCGCCGACAAGTTCGCCAAAGAGAGCGGCGTGAAGAAAACCGAATCCGGTCTGCTGTATAAAGTAGAGAAAGAAGGCAGCGGCGACGCGCCGAAAGACAGCGATACCGTTGTCGTGAACTACAAAGGCACCCTGATCGACGGCACCGAGTTCGATAACTCCTATACGCGCGGCGAGCCGCTCTCTTTCCGTCTCGACGGCGTCATCCCGGGCTGGACTGAAGGTCTGAAGCACGTGAAGAAAGGCGGTAAAATCAAGCTGGTAATCCCGCCGCAGCTCGCCTACGGCAAAAACGGCGTGCCGGGTATTCCGGCTAACTCGACGCTGGTGTTCGATGTTGAATTGCTCGACATCAAGCCGGCGCCTAAAGCAGACGAGAAAGCGCAGGCGCCAGCCGCCGACGCGAAGAAATCTCAATAATCTGTTTGCCGCCGCCTTCGGGCGGCGGTTTCATTTCCAGCCTGCGACAAAGCTCTGGCATAAGCGTGCGACATTTGCCAGACTATCCTCTGCATAACTTTCCCAATAAAAAGAGTCTGCCCGCTGCGCTGAGACAGGCTCCAGCCATTTAGGGTAATGTCTTCGATGTCAAATCCATTCAATCCCGGCGAACTGAGCGACTTCGATTTACTGGAGCAGCGTCCCTTCGAGCAGACGGACTACGATATCCTCCGATCCTATGAGGCGGTGGTCGACGGCCTGGCGATGCTGATTGGTTCGCACTGCGAAATCGTGCTGCATTCGCTGGAAGATCTAAAGTGTTCGGCGGTACGCATCGCCAACGGTGAGCATACCGGCCGTAAAGTGGGCTCGCCGATTACCGATCTGGCGCTGCGCATGCTGCATGATATGCACGGCGCGGACAGCAACGTTTCTCGCGCCTATTTCACCCGTGCCAAAAGCGGCGTGCTGATGAAGTCGGTCACTATCGCGATACGCAACCGGCAGCAGCGCGTCATTGGACTGTTGTGCATCAACATGAACCTGGATGTGCCGTTTTCGCAGATTATGTCGACCTTTATGCCGCCGGAGATGCACCAGGTCGATTCAAACGTGAACTTCGCCAGCTCGGTGGAAGATCTGGTGACGCAAACGCTGGAGTTCACCATCGAAGAGGTGAGCGCCGATCGCAATGTCTCTAACAACGCCAAGAATCGTCAAATCGTGCTGAATCTCTATGAGAAGGGCATCTTCGATATCAAAGACGCTATCAATCAGGTCGCGGATCGCCTCAATATCTCTAAGCACACCGTCTATCTCTATATTCGCCAGTTCAAGAACGGCGATTTCCAGGGACAGGAGCGCTGATGCGCTACACCCTGCTGGTGACCGGTCCGGCCTACGGTACGCAGCAGGCGAGCAGCGCCTTGCTGTTCGCCCGCGCGCTGCTGGCCGCTGGTCATCAGCTGCAGAGCGTTTTTTTCTATCGCGAGGGCGTGCTGAACGCCAATGAGCTCACCGCGCCAGCCAGCGATGAAGCGGATATCGTGCGCGCCTGGCTGGAGCTGCATCAGGAGCAAGGCGTGGCGCTGAATATCTGCGTGGCCGCCGCGCTGCGCCGCGGCGTCACCGACGCGCAGGAGGCGGAGCGACTGCAGCTGGCGGGCAGCAATCTACAGCCCGGATTTGAACTCAGCGGCCTGGGCGCGCTGGCGGAAGCCGCCCTCGGCTGCGATCGACTGGTGCAGTTTTAATGAATCGCGTCGCTTTTGTGTTTACCCGCGCGCCGCACGGCAGCAGCGCTGGCCGCGAGGGACTCGACGCCGCCCTGGCCACTGGCGCGCTGAGCGAGTCGATAGGGCTGTTCTTTATCGGCGACGGCGTTCTGCAGCTTATGCCTGACCAGCAGCCGGAGAAGATCCTCGCGCGCAATCATGCCGCCACGTTTGGCGTGCTGGCGCTGTATGATATCGAGCAGTGCTATATCAGCCGCGAAGCGCTGCGCGAACGCGGCCTGGCGGAAGAGGGCGCGCGCGTAATGGATGTCGGCATTCTGGATGCGGCGGCGCTGCGGCAGCAGCTGGCGACCTACGATCGCATCATCACCTTTTAAGAGCGCGTTATGCTGCACACCCTGATGCATTCACCTTATTACAGCGACCTCGACACGCTGCTGCTCTTGCTGACGGCAGAGGACGATTTACTGCTGCTGCAGGATGGCGTGCTGGGCGCGCTGGAAGGTAGCAGCGCGTTGAGCCGCTTGCTGACGTCGCCCGCAACGCTGTGGGTGCTGACGGAAGACGTGATCGCGCGCGGCCTTGCTGGTCAAATTTCAGCCAAGATAAGGCCGGTGGACTATACTGGTTTCGTCGCGCTCACTGAAAAACATCGGCAGCAAATGACCTGGTAATGCGTAAAGCCTGGTTATTTCTTGACACCCTATGGGCTCAGCCCTAAAATTCTGCGTCCTCGTAGTTATACGGGGCGATTTATTACGTGTTTACGAAGCAAAAGCAAATCCAGGAGCTATTTAATGGCAACAGTTAACCAGCTGGTTCGCAAACCACGCGTACGCAAAGTTGCAAAGAGCAACGTGCCTGCGCTGGAAGCTTGCCCGCAAAAACGTGGTGTTTGTACCCGTGTGTACACCACCACTCCGAAAAAACCGAACTCCGCACTGCGTAAAGTTTGCCGTGTTCGTCTGACTAACGGTTTTGAAGTTACCTCCTATATCGGCGGTGAAGGTCATAACCTGCAGGAACACTCCGTGATCCTGATCCGTGGCGGTCGTGTTAAAGACCTGCCAGGTGTGCGTTACCACACCGTTCGTGGCGCGCTGGACTGCTCAGGTGTTAAAGACCGTAAGCAGGCTCGCTCCAAGTACGGCGTGAAGAAGCCAAAGGCTTAATGGTTCTCCGTTAAGTAAGGCCAAACGTTTTAACTTAAATGTCAAACTAAACTCGTAGAGTTTTGGACAATCCTGAATTAACAACGGAGTATTTCCATGCCACGTCGTCGCGTCATTGGTCAGCGTAAAATCCTGCCGGATCCTAAGTTCGGATCAGAGCTGCTGGCCAAATTTGTAAATATCCTGATGGTAGATGGTAAAAAATCTACTGCTGAATCAATCGTTTATACTGCGCTTGAGACCCTGGCTCAGCGTTCTGGTAAAAACGAGCTGGAAGCCTTTGAAGTAGCTCTCGAAAACGTACGTCCGACTGTCGAAGTTAAGTCACGTCGCGTTGGTGGTTCTACCTATCAGGTACCAGTAGAAGTCCGTCCGGTTCGTCGTAATGCTCTGGCAATGCGCTGGATCGTAGAAGCTGCTCGTAAACGCGGTGATAAATCTATGGCTCTCCGCCTGGCGAACGAACTTTCTGACGCTGCAGAAAACAAAGGTACTGCAGTTAAGAAACGTGAAGACGTTCACCGCATGGCAGAAGCCAACAAGGCGTTCGCTCACTACCGCTGGTAATCGCCACGTAGTTGTTGTTAAACCAGCGGGCGTGCAAAATGCTAACCCGCTGGGTTCGACTAATTTTGAACGTCCGAGAATCAGAGGAATCAAATGGCTCGTACAACACCCATTGCGCGCTACCGTAACATTGGTATCAGCGCACACATCGACGCCGGTAAAACCACGACGACCGAGCGCATCCTGTTCTACACCGGTGTTAACCACAAAATCGGTGAAGTACACGATGGCGCAGCGACCATGGACTGGATGGCGCAGGAGCAGGAGCGTGGTATCACCATCACGTCTGCAGCGACCACCGCATTCTGGTCCGGTATGGCTAAGCAGTTTGAGCCGCACCGTATCAACATCATCGACACCCCTGGACACGTTGACTTCACCATCGAAGTAGAACGTTCAATGCGTGTGCTCGATGGCGCAGTAATGGTTTACTGTGCTGTAGGTGGCGTGCAGCCGCAGTCTGAGACCGTATGGCGTCAGGCAAACAAATATAAAGTTCCGCGTATCGCGTTCGTTAACAAAATGGACCGTATGGGCGCGAACTTCCTGAAAGTTGTTGGTCAGATTGAATCCCGTCTGGGCGCGACTCCGGTTCCGCTGCAGCTGGCTATCGGCGCTGAAGAGAACTTCACCGGCGTTGTTGACCTGATCAAAATGAAAGCCATCAACTGGAACGATGCCGACCAGGGCGTTACCTTCGTTTACGAAGATATCCCGGCCGACATGCAGGAACTGGCTGAAGAGTGGCGCGGCAAGCTGATCGAAGCGGCAGCAGAAGCTTCTGAAGAGCTGATGGAGAAATTCTTCAGCGGCGAAGAGCTGAGCGAAGAAGAGATCAAAACCGCTCTGCGTCAGCGCGTACTGCGCAACGAAATCATCCTGGTTACCTGTGGTTCTGCGTTCAAGAACAAAGGTGTTCAGGCAATGCTGGATGCCGTGGTTGAATACCTGCCGGCACCGACTGACGTTCCTGCGATCAACGGTATGCTGGACGACGGTAAAGACACGCCTGCTGAGCGTCACGCTGACGACAGCGAGCCGTTCTCTGCGCTGGCGTTCAAAATCGCCAACGACCCGTTCGTGGGCAACCTGACCTTCTTCCGCGTTTACTCTGGCGTGGTTAACTCAGGTGACACCGTACTGAACTCCGTGAAATCCGCACGTGAGCGTTTCGGCCGTATCGTACAGATGCACGCCAACAAACGTGAAGAGATCAGCGAAGTTCGCGCGGGCGACATCGCGGCTGCGATCGGTCTGAAAGACGTGATCACCGGTGACACCCTGTGTGACCCGAGCAACCCGATTATCCTGGAACGTATGGAGTTCCCGGAGCCGGTAATCTCTATCGCCGTTGAGCCGAAAACCAAAGCTGACCAAGAAAAAATGGGTCTGGCTCTGGGCCGTCTGGCTAAAGAAGACCCGTCATTCCGCGTATGGACTGACGAAGAGTCTAACCAGACCATCATCGCCGGTATGGGTGAGCTGCACCTCGACATCATCGTTGACCGCATGAAGCGCGAATTCAACGTTGAAGCGAACGTGGGCAAACCGCAGGTTGCTTACCGCGAAGCGATTCGCTCTAAAGTTACCGACATCGAAGGTAAACACGCCAAGCAGTCTGGTGGTCGCGGTCAGTATGGTCATGTTGTTATCGACATGTACCCGCTGGAGCCGGGTTCAAACCCGAAAGGCTACGAATTTGTCAACGATATCAAAGGTGGTGTGATTCCTGGCGAATACATCCCTGCGGTTGACAAAGGCATCCAGGAACAGCTGAAATCTGGCCCGCTGGCAGGTTATCCGGTTGTTGATCTGGGCGTGCGTCTGCACTTCGGTTCTTACCATGACGTGGACTCCTCAGAGCTGGCGTTTAAACTGGCCGCTTCTATCGCCTTCAAAGATGGCTTTAAGAAAGCACAGCCAGTACTGCTTGAGCCGATCATGAAGGTTGAAGTAGAGACTCCGGAAGAGAACACCGGTGACGTCATCGGTGACCTTAGCCGTCGTCGTGGTATGCTGAAAGGGCAGGAATCTAACGCTACCGGCGTTCAGATTCACGCTGAAGTTCCGCTGTCTGAAATGTTCGGATACGCGACGCAGTTGCGTTCTCTGACTAAAGGCCGTGCTTCTTACTCCATGGAGTTCCTGAAGTACGATGATGCGCCGAACAACGTCGCTCAGGCCGTTATTGAAGCTCGTAGCAAATAAGGCTACGGTTTAAAAATTGTGAACAGATGCCTTCATCAATGATGAAGGCATAACAGTAAGGATTATCGCCATGGCGAAAGAGCAATTTCAACGTAAC